>NZ_JBHSQJ010000038.1:0-32565 GCF_042658505.1 Streptacidiphilus monticola
TCCGCTCGGCCTCGGCCAGGGCCCGGGCCAGCACCGCCTCGGCGCGGACCTGGACCTCCTTGGCCTCCTCGGTGGCCCGCTCCTTGATCCGGGCGACCTCGCCGGCCGCCCCGCCGCGCAGCTCGTCCGCGTCGGCCTTGGCCTTGACCAGCAGCTCCTCGGCGGTCCTGGCCGACTCCTCGATCTGCGCTATCGCCTGGCGCCGGGCCTCGCCGCGGATCCGCTCCGCCTCGACCGCGCTCTCCGCGCGCAGCGCCTCGGCCTCGGCGCGCAGCCTGGCGGCCTCCTCCTGGTGCACCTGGATCTCGTCCAGGGCCATGCCCTGGGCCTGCTCGACGGACGCGCGGGCCTGCGCCCGCAGCCGGTCGGCCTCGGCCTTGGCCTCCGCGCGGACGCGCTCGGCCTCGGCGGCCGCGGCCTGGCGCAGCTCCTCGGCCTCGCCGGTCGCCCGGCCGACGACCTCCTCGGCCGTCTTCGCGGCCTTGGCCAGGGCGACGGTGGCGCTGGCGGCGCCCTCGGTCCTGGCCGACTCCAGTGCCTCGGCGCGCAGCCGCTCGATCTCCTGCTGGGCCTCGGCCAGCAGCCGCTGCGCCTCGCCCTTGAGCTCCTCGGCCTCCTTGGTCGCGGCGGCGACCATGCGGGCCACCTCGGCCTTGGCGGTGGCGGCCCGCTGCTCGCCGGTGGCCTCGGCCTCGGCCAGCTTGCGCTCGGCCTCCAGCCGCAGCTCCTCGGCCTCCTGACGGAGTCTGAGGATCTCCGCCTCGGCGGCGGCGAGCCGCTCGTCCAGCTCGGCGCCGGCGTCGGCGCGGGCCCGCTCGGCGCGCTCGGTGGCGTCCTGGGCCTGTGCGGCGGCGGCGTTGAGCAGCCGTTCGGCCTCCTGACGGGCGCGTTGCAGCACCGCGTCGGCCTCGGCCCGGGTGGACTCGACGTCGGCGGCGACCTGGGAGGTGGCGGACTCGGCGACGGCCATGGCCTCGGCGCGGGCGGCGGCCAGCATCCGCTCGCACTCGGCCCGGGCCTCCTCAAGGATCTGCCGGGCCTGGGCCTCGGTGCCGGCCCGGGTCTGCTCGGCCCAGGAGACGTTCTCGTTGACGTGCTGCTCGGCCTTGCGCCGAAGCTCGGCCAGCTCGGCCTCGAGGTGGCGGCGGCGGTTCTCGGCCTCGGCCTGCCACTCCGCCTGGATCCGGGCGGAGCGGTCGGCGGCCTCCTGCATCAGCCGGGCGGTGGCGTTCTGCGCCTCCATCCGGGTGCGCTCGGCCTCCTGGCGGAGCTGTTCGGCCTGGGCCTCGGCGTTGCGCAGGATCTGCTCGGCCTGGCCGGCGACGGAGTCGAAGGCGCGCGGCTGGGCGAGCTGCCGCCGTGCCTCGTGCAGCTTGGCGCGGAGGACTTCCACCTGGTAGGCGAGGTCCTCGGCGTGTGTGACGGCCTTCTCGCGCTCCTTGCGGAGCCGGGCCATTTCGGCCTCGAACTCGGCGAGGGTGTCGAGGGTGCCGTCAACCTCGTAGCCGTCGTAGCCCCGCACTCCGCGGTCCCATCCGTCTCCTGCTCGCGTCGCCGCCCGGTGGGCGAACGGATGATGCCGTCCCGCCGACCGGGTGAGCTCCCTGATGAACTCCGTGCCCTACGGAGGAATGGTGTCAGATCCTCGGGTGCCGGGGGGAACCGTGGTCGCCTGCTGAACACAGGCGGAACCCCAGCAGTCCCCTCAGCACCGTCCGACACCGTCGGGCCGCGGCACCGGCGCATTTTCTCACGTCACGGCGTGGGCGCGCAGCGGGTGGAGCCGAATTCCCGGCGGATTCCCGCCGACCGGGGGGCTACTCGTGGGTACCGCCGTGCCCGGCCCCCGGGGCGGCGGTGACCAGCTCGGTCAGCACGCCGCCGCAGTCCTTGGGGTGGAGGAAGGTGATGCGTGAGCCCATGGAGCCGCGGCGCGGCTCGTCGTAGAGGACCCGGACGCCCTTGGACCGGATGTCGGCGGCGTCGCCGTCGACGTCGGCGGTGCCGAAGGCGATGTGGTGGACTCCCTCGCCGTTCTTGGCCAGCCACTTGGCGACCGTGGAGTCCTCCCGGGTCGGCTCCAGCAGCTGCAGGTAGGAGGCGCCGCCGTCGGAGGTCTCGTTGATCTTCAGCATGGCCTCGCGGACGCCCTGCTCCTCGTTGACCTCGGTGTGGAAGACCTCGAAGCCGTAGGTGCTCCGGTAGAACTCGACGGTCTTGTCGAGGTCGAAGCAGGCGATGCCGATGTGGTCGATACGGGTCAGCACGGGAAGCCTCCTGGACGGGTCGTTCCGTCCAGTGCAGCGCATCCGCCCGGGCTCGGGAAAGCCGGACGCACTATGCGCGTGATCACACCGGCGCCTTGGTGACGAGTCGGACGACCGCTCAGTAGATTGAACGCAAAACTCCCTCCTGGACAGCGGTGCCGTGGCACGCCGCCGCCAGACGTCGACGCAAAGGGGCTCGACTTCTCATGAGCAACACGGCTAACACGTCCGTCATCGTCGCCGGGGCGCGCACGCCCATGGGCCGTCTGCTCGGCTCGCTCAAGGGGTTCTCCGGGGCGGACCTCGGCGGCTTCGCGATCAAGGGCGCCCTGGAGCGCGCCGGGATCAGCGGCGACCAGGTGCAGTACGTGATCATGGGCCAGGTGCTGCAGGCCGGGGCCGGGCAGATCCCCGCCCGCCAGGCCGCCGTCAAGGCCGGCATCCCGATGAACGTCCCGGCGCTCACCATCAACAAGGTGTGCCTCTCCGGTCTCGACGCCATCGCCCTGGCCGACCAGCTGATCCGCGCGGGCGAGTTCGACATCGTCGTGGCCGGCGGCCAGGAGTCCATGACCAACGCCCCGCACCTGCTGCCCAAGTCCCGCGAGGGGTACAAGTACGGTGCGGTCGAGCTGCTGGACGCGATGGCCTACGACGGCCTGACCGACGCCTTCGACGGCATCCCGATGGGCGAGTCCACCGAGCACCACAACACCCGCCTGGGCATCGGCCGCCAGGAGCAGGACGAGATCGGAGCGCGTTCGCACCAGCTCGCCGCCGCCGCGCAGAAGAACGGCGTCTTCGACGCCGAGATCGTCCCGGTCGAGATCCCGCAGCGCAAGGGCGAGCCGGTGCTGTTCAGCGTGGACGAGGGCGTGCGCCCGGAGACCACGGCGGAGTCCCTGGGCAAGCTGCGCCCGGCCTTCACCAAGGACGGCACGATCACCGCCGGCACCTCCTCGCAGATCTCCGACGGCGCCGCCGCGGTGGTCGTGATGAGCAAGGCCAAGGCCGAGGAGCTGGGCCTGGCCTGGATCGCCGAGATCGGCGCCCACGGCAACGTGGCCGGCCCGGACAACTCGCTGCAGTCGCAGCCCGCCAACGCCATCAAGCACGCCCTCGGCAAGGAGGGCATCGGCGTGGAGGACCTGGACCTGGTCGAGATCAACGAGGCTTTCGCCGCGGTGGCCGTGCAGTCGGTCAAGGAGCTCGGCGTTTCGCTCGACAAGGTGAACGTCAACGGCGGCGCGATCGCACTGGGTCACCCGATCGGGATGTCCGGCGCGCGGATCGTGCTCTCGCTGGCGCTGGAGCTGCAGCGCCGGGGCGGCGGCGTCGGCGCCGCCGCCCTGTGCGGCGGTGGCGGCCAGGGCGACGCCCTGATCGTCCGCGTGCCCCGCGCCTGACGTTCCCTCACCCGCCCTGCCAGCAACGGAGCTTGGAGCCACCGCATGTCGATCGACGTCCCTTCCCTTGTCGCACAGGCACGAGAGGGGCGGCCGCGTGCGGTGGCCCGGCTGATCTCGCTGGTCGAGGGCGCGAGCCCGCAGCTGCGGGAGGTCATGGCGGCGCTGGCCCCGCTGACCGGCCGGGCGTACGTGGTGGGCCTGACCGGCTCGCCGGGCGTGGGCAAGTCCACCTCCACGTCGGCGCTGGTGACGGCGTACCGCAAGCGCGGCAAGCGGGTCGGCGTGCTGGCGGTCGACCCCTCGTCGCCGTTCTCCGGCGGCGCGCTGCTGGGCGACCGTGTGCGGATGCAGGAGCACGCGACGGACCCCGAGGTCTTCATCCGCTCCATGGCCACCCGGGGCCACCTGGGCGGGCTCGCCTGGTCCGCCCCGCAGGCGATCCGGGTGCTGGACGCGGCGGGCTGCGACGTGGTGCTGGTGGAGACCGTCGGCGTGGGCCAGTCCGAGGTGGAGATCGCCGCCCAGGCGGACACCACGATGGTGCTGCTCGCCCCCGGGATGGGGGACGGCATCCAGGCGGCGAAGGCGGGCATCCTGGAGATCGGCGACGTCTACGTGGTCAACAAGGCCGACCGGGACGGCGCCGACGCCACCGCCCGCGAGCTCAACCACATGCTGGGGCTCGGGGAGGCGCGCAAGCCCGGCGACTGGCGTCCGCCCATCGTGAAGACGGTCGCCGCCAAGGGCGAGGGCGTGGACGAGGTCGTGGAGGCGCTGGAGAAGCACTACGCCTGGATGTCCGAGCACGGGGAGTTGACGGCCCGTCGGCTGCGGCGCGCGTCGGCCGAGATCGAGACGATCGCGCTGACGGCGCTGCGGGAGCGCTTCGGCTCCCTCCATGAGGACAGCCGGCTCGCCGCGCTGGCCGGCCGGGTGACGGCCGGCGAGACCGACCCCTACGCGGCGGCCGACGAGCTGATCGCGACCACGCTGTAGCGCCTGCGCTGTCGCGCCTGTGTCGCGCCAGCCCTGTCGCGCCGATGCCGCACCGCCCGTGCGTCAGGGCTCGACGCCGTCGAAGAGGTCGAGCATGCGGCTGAGCACGTGGACGCAGGTGTCCACGTCCGCGCCGGTCAGGTCGCCGCGCACGCCGCGCAGCAGCGCGTGTTCGCGCGCGACCACGGCCTCGATGGCCGCCCGCCCCGGCTCCGTCAGCCGGATCAGCGAGGAGCGGGCGTGCGCCGGGTTGGCGACGGTCTCGACCAGCCCGGCCGCCGCCGCGTCGTTGACCATGCGCTGGACGAACTGGCGGCTGATCGACTGCGCCCGCGCCATCTGAGGCACCGTCAGGGGCCCGTGCGCGCGGAGCAGGTCCAGTACCGCCCGCACCCCGACCGACAGGCCGTGCTCCGCGCCGTCCAGTTCGATCTTCCGCTGCACCCGGCGGTAGAGCGGACCGACGAGGTCGAAGACCTCCATCAACCGCGGCCCCAGTTCCTCGGGGGGCAGGGGACTCTCTCGCTCGCTCACACCGGGATCATAGATGACAACTCAGTTGTCATCGCCGCCCACTCATGACAACCTGGTTGTCATGAGTGACGGCAACGACCTCAGCTACTTCACTTCCTCCGACGGCCCTCTCGCCTACCGCGACACCGGCGGGGACGGGGCGCCCGTCGTCCTGCTGCACGCCGGCTTCGTCGACCACACCCTGTGGGACGAGCAACTACCGGTGCTCGCCAGGGAGTTCCGCGTCATCGCGCCGGACGCCCGGGGCCACGGCCGGTCCGCCAACGCGAACGGCCCGTTCCGGCAGACGGACGACCTGGCCGGCCTGCTGCGCCACCTCGACCTCGGGCCCTCGGTGCTGGTCGGGATCTCCATGGGGGCGGCCATCGCGGTGGCCACGGCGCTGGAACACCCGGACCTGGTCCGGGCGCTGGTCATCACCGGGGGAGGGGGTGACGAGCGGGAGTTCACCGAGCCGTGGGCCAGGCAGGCGCAGGCCGTCCAGTACCAGGCCCTGGCCCGCGGCGACATCGCGGGCTGGCAGGACGCCTGCGACGCCTGGGTGCACGGGCCGTTCCGGCCGCGGGAGGCCGTCCGGCCGGAGATCTACGCCCGTCTCCGCGCGATGCAGCTCCGGACCATCGCCAAGCACGCGCCCGGCGAGCCGGACTTCCACGTCCCGGTCGAGGGACTGGACGCCAGGGCCGGGCGGATCGGCGTGTCCGTGCTCGCGCTGAACGGCGCGCTGGACGCGCCCGAACTCGTGGCCATCGCCGAGACGGTGGCGCGCGCGGCCCCGCTGGGGCGGACCGCCGTGATCGACGACGCCGCGCACTTCCCCAACCTGGAGCAGCCGGAGGAGTACTCTCGGATCGTCCGGGACTTCGTGCACAGCCTCGGGTCCGTCCACAGCGTGGGATGAGGGCTGGCTTCCTCCCGGGGGCGGGGGCAGGGTGGTCGCATGACGCTCGCCTCGCTCGCCACCCTGCTCGCCGTCTGGGCCGTCGCGCTCGCCAGTCCGGGCCCGGACTTCGTCGCCGTCACCCACGCCGCCGTCGCGCGCTCGCGGCGTGACGGCGTTCTGGTCGGCCTCGGCGTCACCTCCGCCATCGGCGTCTGGGTCTTCGCCAGCCTGGCGGGGCTGACGGTCGTGCTGACGCGGGTCCAGCCCCTGTACGAGGCCGTGCGGCTGGCCGGCGCGGTGTACCTGGCCTACCTCAGCGTCCGGATCCTGCGCTCGCTGCGCCGCAAGGAGCAGGCTGCCGCTGCCCAACTGGCCGACGCCGCCCCCGGCTTGCGGCGTTCCCCGGTGGCTGCCTGGCGATCCGGGTTCCTGACCAACATCGGCAACCCCAAGGCCGCCGTCTTCTTCGGCAGCATCTTCGCCGCGCTGCTCCCGGCCCACCTCGGCTGGGGCTACCGCCTCGGCGTCGGCGCCGCCATGCTGCTGCTGGCAGCCGTCTGGTTCAGCACCGTCGCCGGGCTCTTCTCGCTGCCCCGGATATCCGCCGCCTACCACCGCGCCCGCCGCGCCATCGACGCGGTCACGGGTGTCGTCTTCGCCGCGCTGGCGGTCAGGGTGGCGCTGGAGGACTGACAGGGGAGCACCGGTCCGGTCCGGGGGAGCCCCGGTCCGGTCCGGGAGGGCTGTCCCAGGGTCGGACCGGACCTACCCCCGCCCGCGCAGCTCCCTCAGGTGCTCGGCCACCGGGGCCAAAGCCGTGTACATGGAGGAGACCTGAGCGGGCGTCAGCAGGTCGATGAAGTGCGCCCGGACGCTGCGGACGTGGTCGGGCGCGAGTCGGCGCAGGGTGTCCAGGCCCTTGTCGGTCAGCACCGCGTACAGGCCGCGGCGGTCGCCCTCGCAGTCCTCGCGGGAGACCAGCCCGGACCGCTCCATCCGGGTGATCTGGTGCGAGAGCCGGCTCTTGGACTGCAGCGTAGCCACCGCCAGGTCCGTCATCCGCATCCGCCGCTCCGGGGCCTCGGACAGCTCGACCAGGATCGTGTAGTCGTGCACCGACAGCCCCAAGGGCTGCAGCTCACGCTCGAGTTGGAACATCAGCAGGCGGCTCACCTCGAGGTGCGCGCGCCACAGCCGCTGCTCCTCCGGGGTGAGCCACGGCGTCTCGTCGGCCTCCGTCGTGGTCATGGCGACCAGCATACGAACACCTCGGGCCGCCCAGGCCGCTCGACGTCAGACGCCGAACTGCCGCCCCAGGTCGCCCAGCAGCCCGCCCAGCCCCTGCGGCTGCTGCTGCGGCATGTTCGGGCGGACCGGCCCCGCGCCAGGCACGCCGGGCTCGTTGGGGACCGCGCCGGTCGCCAGCTCCGGCATCAGCACCTCGGTGGACTGGAGCAGCACCTGTCCCGCTCCGACGAACTCGAACTGGTGCTCCTCGCCCGAGGCCCCGCCGATGCCGGTCAGCGCCCGGATGCCGCCCAGCACCCCGCGCATGTAGGAGTGGTCGTAGTGGTGGCATGGCGAGGGGCAGTCCGCCCAGCCCACCAGCGCCTGCGGGTCCACCCGGATCGGCGGCTCGACGAAGTGCACCGGCCCGTTGGAGGCGGCCACGAACTTGCCCGTGCCGATCAGGGTCAGGAAACCGGGGATGATCGACTGCTTGAGGGTCAGGCCCGGTGCGAAGGCCAGCAGGTTGCCGGCCCGGACGGTGAGGTTGCCCTCCTCCAGGTCGTAGGAGTTGACGTCGAACTTCCGGTCGGCGAGCAGGAGTTTGCCCTGCCCCTCGGCCACCACCCAGTCGGCGGCGTGCAGCGGGGAGTGGAAGTTGCGGCGGACCAGCCCGTCCAGGGGGCCGTGCCCGATCGCGTGGAAGTTGATGTTGCCGTAGTAGGCGATCATCTTCCCCTTCTGCAGGAACCACTGCCCGTTCAGGTCCACGCTGAAGGCGTACGCGTTGACGTTGTCGTTGGCCGGGAGCGTGTAGGGGTCGAAGACGACGGGGCCGGGGGCCGCGCCGTGGCCGGGGCCGTAACCGGGGGTGCTCACAGCTTCTCCTCGCTCGCCTGGACGTACACCACGCCGTTCCCGCTCAGCTCCAGCTGGAACGCCTCGCCGCTGCCCCGGCCCACCAGTTCGCGCCAGCCGATCGCCGCCGTCACCTTGCTGCGCACGTCGCCGCGGTGGGCCACGTAGGCCTGCGGGTCGACGTGCACGGGCTTCTGCGGCGTGATCGGCAGCTCGAAGACACCGCCGTGCGCCAGCACCGCGACCGAACCCGTCCCCTGCAGCGAGGTGGTGAACAGGCCCTGGCCGGTGGCCTGGCCGCGAATGATGCCCATCACGCCGCCCTGCTGCCCCATGAACATGGTGGACTGACGCAGCGTCCCCTCGAACACCAGCAGCCGGTCCGCCTCGACGTAGAGGGTGTCGCCGGTCAGCTCGACCACGTGGACGTGGTGGCCCCCGTGCCCGAAGAAGACCGAGCCGGAGCCCTCCACCGTCATCAACGGCGTGTCCTCGTTGGCCAGTCGGCGCCCGATCATCGAGCCGATGCCGCCCTGGCCTCCCGTCAGGTTCGGCGTGAAGCTGACGTCGCCGTGGTAGGCCAGCATCGCTCCGCGCTGGCTGAACAGCCGCTGCCCCGGCAGTACCGGAGCCTGGATCATCTTCGCGTTGATCCGGGTGAAGGCCATCAGAAGTCCCCCGCAAAGGTGGCGCGTTCGGACGGCTGGACGTACACTAGGCCGTCGCCCTCGAACTCGATCTGGAAGCTCTCGCCGCTGCTCTCACCCAGCATCGCGCGCCAGGTCACGCCGGTGCGGAAGTGCTGCTGCAGGTTGCCGGTGTGCGCCACGTACGCGCCCGGGTCCACTCGCAGCGGCAGCCCGGGCGCGACCCGCAGCACGATCGCCGGTCCGGCCGAGGTCACCGCGGCCCAGCCGACGCCCTCGACCTTCGTCGTGAACAGCCCGTTCCCGGCGGAGGCGCCGCGCAGCCCGGTGAACTCCGTGCCGGTGCGCAGCGTCGCCTCGGTGGCGAGCAGGTTGCTCGCCTCGACGTGCAGCCGCTCGCCGTTCAGCCGGACCAGGTTGATCTCGGTGGCCCTGTCGGCGAAGTAGCAGGTGCCCTGCCCCTGCACCTCCATCACCTGCATGGACTCGCCGGTCAGCCGCCGGGTCACCATGCCGCGCAGGCCCTCGCCGCCGCCGGACATCTTCTTGAAATTCATCTGGCCCTCGTAGGCGACCATCGAGCCCTGACGGGCCTTCACGGAGTCGCCGGCCAGGTCCACCGCGAGGACCTTCGAGCCCTGCATACGAAACTGCGCCACGGCGACACCGTAGTGGCAGTCGCCGAGGCGCAGACAGGGAAGGTAAGAGGTTGTTTCAGTTCTGTGGCTGAGTCGCGGCCTGGTGCGGAACCTCGCCGGGCTGCTCGCCGGCGGCCGTCTCCACCTCCAGCAGCGAGGCGCTGTGCCGCTCCGCCTCGAAGGCCGCCGCGCCGCCGCGCAGCCCGAACAGCCGCTTGGCGAACAGGATGTAGACGACGGCGAGGGTGTTCAGCACCAAGGTGACGATCTTCACGGCGCTGACGTGCTCGTGCAGCTCGTAGCCCTCCAGCGGCAGGAACGCCGCGGTGGCGACCACCGTCAGGTACTCCGCCCAGCGCTTGGCGGCCCACAGGCCGAAGCCCTCGACGATCTCGATGGCCGCGTAGACCACCAGCGCCACGGCCGTGATGACCAGCGTGCTGTGCTTGTAGTTGAAGGTCTTGCGGATCGTGTCGACGATCGCCGAGTGGTCCAGGTCGTAGTGGAAGTGCTGGGCGATCGGCTTGAACAGCGTCAGGTTCTGCTCGAACAGCTGCTGCACGGACGACTGGCTGTTGCTGAACCGCCAGACCGCCCACGCCACCAGCACGATGAACAGGCCCCGGACGATCCGCTCCACGGCCAGGAAGCGCAGGATGAACAGGTCGCGCAGCGCCTTGCCGCGCGGGACCAGCGGTGCGTCCTCCGCCTTGCCGGTGCCGTGCGGCTCGCCGAGGGCGAAGTCCCCGCAGCGCAGGCAGCGCCAGGCGCTGCCCAGTGCGGTGCTCGCGTGCAGCCGGGCGGCCAGGTCGGGCTCGGTGGGGCGGTAGGTGATGTGGCCCTTGCGGGCGCACGTTCTGCGGTTCCAGTCGAGCTTCATGTCGGCGTCGGCCCCCGGCTCGGTTGATCTGACGTCTCGTGGTGATCTGACGAGGGGTGAGAATAGCGGGCGCTCTTGCCGACCCCCTGTCGGAAACCACGGACGGGCGTCGTCGATACTTGGTTCCGGACCCCCGTCGTCCGGCCGCCCGTCCCTAAGGAACCCTTCGTGAAGACCACCGCCGTCCACCGCCTCCGCCTGGTGTCCCTGCCGGAGGGCGTGTCCTTCCTGCTGCTGCTCGTCTGCTCGGTGCTGAAGCGGACCACCAGCTTCAACGCGGTGCCGGTGATGGGCATGGTGCACGGCCTGCTCTTCATCTTCTACGTGGTCTTCGCGCTGATGGCGTGGAAGGAGCAGGGCTGGACGTTCAAGCGGGCCGCCCTCGTCCTCGTCCTGTCCGTGCTGCCGACGGGCGGCTTCTTCGCCGAGCGCATGCTCAAGGCCGAGGAGGAGCGGACCGCGCCGTCCTACGCGTGAGTCGGTTACGGGTACGGTTACTGCGTGCCCAAGCCGCTGAGCCTCCACTTCGACCCCATCGCCCGCGCCGACGAGCACTGGCGGGAGCGATGGGGCTCGGTGCCGTCCATGGCGGCGATCACCTCGGTGATGCGGGCCCAGCAGATCCTGCTCGGCCAGGTCGACGCCGTGCTCAAGCCCTACGGCCTCACCTTCGCCCGCTACGAGGCGCTGGTGCTGCTCACCTTCTCCCGCAGGGGCGAACTGCCGCTGTCCAAGATCGGCGAGCGGCTCATGGTGCACCCCACCTCGGTCACCAACACCGTTGACCGGCTTGAGCGTTCGGGCCTCGTCGCGCGCCGGCCCAACCCGGACGACGGCCGTGGCGTGCTGGCCTCGATCACGGCCAAGGGCCGCCGGGTGGTGGAGGAGGCCACGCGCGACCTGATGGCCATGGACTTCGGGCTGAGCAGCTACGACGAGGACGGCTGCCGCGCGATCTTCGAGGTGCTGCGCCCGCTGCGGGTCGCCGCCGGCGACTTCGCCGAGGAGGGCGGGCCCGCGATGCCGACGGGCGGGGCGGCGTAAGGCACCGTCTTCCGGAGGCGTACCCTCCTTGACTATGAACAAGTCGAACCCGCTGCTGACGGCCTACCGCGCGTTGGCCTATGTGACCGGCGTCGGCCTGGTCATCCTCACGATCGCCTGCATCGCCAAGTACGGCTTCGGTACGGGCACCTCCGTCGTCATGATCGTCGGCACGCTGCACGGCTGGCTGTTCCTCGGCTACGCCGTGGTGGCCTTCACCCTCGGCAACAAGGCGAACTGGCCGATGGGGAAGATGGCCTGGACGATCCTCGCCGGCACCATCCCCACGGCCGTCTTCTTCGTCGAGCGCCGTGTGGTCGCCGAGCTGACCCGCGACCTGGCCGCGAAGGACGAGCAGCTGGTCAAGGCCTGAGAGCCCCCTCCGGCTTCGGTACGCACGCAGAAGGCCCGCCACCCACCCGGGTGGCGGGCCTTCTGCGTGACAGATAGTAGGACGTCCGAGTAAATTGCTAGGACGTCCTACTAATCCACCCGAGGGGCCTGCCGATGGACGCCCAGGAGATGGCCGCCGCGCGTGAGCGCTGGCAGCGTCGCTACGACAGCGCGCGCAAGCGCGACGCCGACTTCACCACACTGAGCGGGGACGAGGTCGAGCCCGTCTACGGTCCGCCGGAGGGGCAGGCGTACCCCGGCTTCGAGCGCATCGGCTGGCCGGGCGAGTTCCCGTTCACCCGCGGCCTCTACGCCACCGGCTACCGCGGGCGTACCTGGACCATCCGCCAGTTCGCGGGCTTCGGCAACGCCGAGCAGACCAACGAGCGCTACCGGATGATCCTCGACGCGGGCGGCGGCGGCCTGTCCGTCGCCTTCGACATGCCGACGCTGATGGGCCGCGACTCGGACGACCCGCGTTCGCTGGGTGAGGTCGGTCACTGCGGCGTGGCCATCGACTCCGCGGCCGACATGGACGTCCTGTTCAAGGGCATCCCGCTGGGCGAGGTCACCACCTCGATGACGATCTCCGGCCCGGCCGTCCCGGTCTTCTGCATGTACCTGGTCGCGGCGGAGCGCCAGGGGGTGGACCGGGGCGTGCTCAACGGCACCCTGCAGACGGACATCTTCAAGGAGTACATCGCCCAGAAGGAGTGGCTGTTCGCGCCCGAGCCCCATCTGCGCCTGATCGGCGACCTGATGGAGTACTGCGCGCACAACATCCCCGCCTACAAGCCGCTGTCCGTCTCCGGCTACCACATCCGCGAGGCGGGGGCCACGGCCGCGCAGGAGCTGGCCTTCACGCTGGCGGACGGTTTCGCCTACGTCGAGCTGGGCCTGTCGCGCGGCCTGGACGTGGACGTCTTCGCACCGGGGCTGTCCTTCTTCTTCGACGCGCACCTGGACTTCTTCGAGGAGATCGCCAAGTTCCGTGCGGCCCGCCGGATCTGGGCCAAGCGCCTGCGCGACGTCTACGGCGCGAAGACCGAGAAGGCGCAGTGGCTGCGCTTCCACACCCAGACCGCGGGCGTCTCGCTGACGGCGCAGCAGCCCTACAACAACGTGGTGCGCACGGCGGTCGAAGCCCTCTCGGCGGTGCTGGGCGGCACCAACTCGCTGCACACCAACGCGCTGGACGAGACCCTGGCCCTGCCGAGCGAGCAGGCGGCGGAGATCGCACTGCGGACCCAGCAGGTGCTGATGGAGGAGACCGGCGTCGCCAACGTGGCGGACCCGCTGGGCGGTTCCTGGTACGTCGAGGCGCTGACGGACCGGATCGAGGCGCAGGCGGAGGCCATCTTCGACCGCATCGAGGCGATGGGCCAGCCCGGCCACCCGGTGGGCCCGATGACCGCGGGCATCCTGCGCGGCATCGAGACCGGGTGGTTCACCGGCGAGATCGCGGACGCGGCCTTCGCGTACCAGCAGGCGCTGGAGAAGGGCGAGAAGAAGGTCGTCGGCGTCAACACGGCGCTGGGTTCGGTCACCCCGCCGCTGGAGATCCTCCGCGTCAGCCACGAGGTCGAACGCGACCAGGTCGCCCTCCTCGCCGCCCGGCGCGCGCAGCGCGACGAGGCCGCGGTGCGGGCGGGCCTCGACGAGATGATCGCCGCGGCGCGCAACGGCGGGAACATGATCCCCCCGATGCTCGACGCGGTCCGCGCGGAAGCCACCCTCGGCGAGATCTGCGACGCGCTCCGCGCGGAGTGGGGCACCTACACGGAACCCGCCGGCTTCTGAGCCCCGACGGGGACCCCGTCAGGGGCGCGGGGAATCCCCCCCGGGCGGGGAGGTGCCCCCAGCGCGACCAAGCCACCACTCGGGGAGGTCCGGCCCCATCTGCGGGACGAACCTCCCCGGGGGTGGGCCGCTCACGCTGGGGGTACCTCCCGCCGTGGGCGCACCCCCGGCCGAAGGCTGGGGGAGGGTGGGGGATTCCCCGCGCCCCCGGAGGCTGCGCCGCCTGACGGGGCCGCTGTCAGTGGTCAGCGTTAGCGTCCAGGGGTGGCGGACTGGCGGTGCAGTGGCATGCGGTGGCAGGGCGGCCGGCCCCAACTGCTCTGGGAGCGGGACCGGGTGAGTCCCCTCCCGCTCGGCGGGCCGTTCGGGTTCGCCGTCGTCGGCACCCGCCGCTGCCTCGGCGCGCAGGGGCTGCCCTGTCCCCGCCGCGCGGATCTCCCGGGCGACTCCACCCGTGCGCTCTGCGCGGACTGCACGGCTTTCGACCGCCGCCACTCCGTCGCCGCCGACACCGCGATGGACGACCCGCGGCCGTTCCGCCTCTACCTGGCCTGGTTCGGGCCCGGCCTGCTCAAGCTCGGCATCACCGCCGCCGAGCGCGGCGACGCCCGCCTGCTGGAGCAGGGCGCGCTCGCCTTCACCTGGCTGGGCGAGGGGCCGCTCGCCGCCACCCGTCGCGCCGAGTCCGCGCTCGGCGCGGCTCACGGCATCCCGGACCGCATGCGCATCGGCGCGAAGCGTGCGGCCCGGACCTCGGCGGCAGGCGTGCCCGCTGTCGAGGCGGCCGGTCAACTCCTGGCCGCAGCCGACGCCTTGCAGACCTCCTCGGCATGGCCCGACACCCTGGCAACCCTGTCCCCGGCCGTCGTGGACCAACGTCGGGTCTTCCGGCTGCCCGCCGCCGGGCCCGCACCCGAGGTCGCGGTGACGTCCCTGCACCCGGGCGCGACCGCCGTGGGCCGGCTGGTCGCCGTCGTGGGGTCGGACGCGTACGTGGACCTGGACCTCGGTCGGCGCGCCCTGCTCCCGCTCCCGCTGCTCGCCGGCTGGTCGTTGACCCGGCCCGCCGGCCCCACGACCGCACCGCTCGCCGACCTCCCGGCCCCCGCGGATCCCGGCCTGTTCTGACCTCCCGCCAAGCCCTGCTGACCGACCGTCAGACCGCACCCAGCGGCTGGAGCAGCATCGTGGTGAAGCGGGCGATCCACTCGGGGGTGGCGGGGCGGCCGCTGACGAGGACGCGGTGCTCGACCGCGCCGGCGATGGTGTCGAAGATGATGTCGACGTCCGCCTCGGCGGCCTCCTGGCAGGAGTCCGGCGGGAGTTCGCCGCGGGCCTGGGCCGCCGCCCGGCCCAGGTGGACGAGACGTTTCTGCGGATCGATGATCGCCTCGCGGACCCGGCGGCGCAGCAGCGGGTCGCGCGTCGCCTCGGCGAAGAGGGCCAGCAGCGCGGCCTGGGTCTCGGGCATCGCCAGCAGCGCCGCGAACTGGCCCACCACGGCCTCGATGTCGGCCTGGAGGCTGCCGAGGTCCTGCATCTCCAACTCGTCGAAGAGCACCGCCACCGCGGCCACCACGAGGTCGTTCTTCGAGGCCCAACGGCGGTACACGGTGGTCTTGGCGACGCCCGCGCGGACCGCGACATCGCCCATCGTCATACCGCCCCAGCCGAGTTCGGCGAGCGCCTGGCGGGTCGCGGCGAGTATGGCCCGGTCGGCGTCGGTGCTGCGCGGGCGGCCCTTGCGGACGGGGGCGGTGGTCACGGCGGGCCTCCTCACAGCAGCGGCGCGAGCGACAGGGACGACACGGACGGCGGGAACGGCAGGAACGGCAGGAACGGCAGGAACGGCAGGAACGGCAGGAACGGCAGGAACGGCAGGCAAGAAGATTTCAGGAATGTGAACTCCTCCTCGCAGGTTACCCACGGGTCACCTGGGCGGGGGAAGAGGCGTGGAGCCGGGAGTGGCGCAGCTCACGTGCGCCCCTCTTCAGAGCCGCCCGAGGCGGCATATACGCTACGAGTCGTAGCGAAAGGCGACAACCACGCTGCCGCGCGGATGGGGATCCGCGCACCGAGAGGGTCACAGCAGGCCACGGTACGGGCGTCTGCGGCGTCCCGGCCCCCGCAATCCGGCGGGGTGTCAGGAACACGCGGGCGGCCCGCTTTCCGTGTGTCCGCCCGTGTGTCCGCGGGATCTGGGCAGAACAAGGCCGATGACGGGGGAGGATAGACCCATGCAGCCACGGAACAACATGTCCCTGCGCGGCGCGGTCGACCTCGCCGCGGTGAAGGCGGCGGCGATCGCCGCCGCGAAGGCGGAGCAGACGCGCGCCGCGCGCGCCCGCCAGGCGGAGGCCGGGGAGGCCCCCGCCGAGCCCCTGGTCTTCGATGTCACCGAGGCCGATTTCGAGTCGGTGGTGGTCCCGCTCTCCGCCGAGGTCCCGGTCGTGCTGCTGTTCTGGGCCGAGGGCTATGCCCCCGCCGAGCAGCAGGCGGAGGTGCTGAGCAAGCTCGCCACCGAGGAGGACGGCCGCTTCGTGCTGGCCAAGGTGGACGTACGCGACGCCCAGCAGCTCGCCGCGCAGCTGCAGATCCGCGACCTGCCGACGGTGCTCGCCGTGGTCGCGGGCCAGCTGGTGCCGCTGTTCGAGGGCCCGGTCGGCGAGGAGGACTGCCGCCGCCTGCTGGACCAGCTGATCCAGGTCGCCGAGCAGCGTTTCGGCATCGTCGGCCAGACCGGGGTGCGCAGCGCGGCCGGCGCGGTGGCCACCGCGCCCGAGCCGCCGGCCGACCCGGCGCTGACGGCCGCTCACGAGGCGCTGGACCAGGGCGACTTGGGCGGGGCGATCCAGGCCTACAAGAACGTGCTGGCCTCCGACCCGGCCAATCTGGAGGCCAAGCTGGGGCTGGCCCAGGCCGAACTGCTGCAGCGCACCAAGGGTGTGGACCCGCGTCAGGCCCGCGAGGCGGCGGCGCAGCGCCCGAAGGACGTCGACGCCCAGATCACCGCGGCCGACCTGGACCTGCTCGGCGGCCACGTCGAGGACGCCTTCGCGCGACTGGTCGACACCGTGGGCGCGACGGCGGGGGAGGACCGGGACAAGGCGCGGCTGCACCTGCTGAGCCTGTTCGAGGTGATCGGCGCGGAGGACCCGCGCGTGGTCAAGGCCCGTGGGGCGCTGGCACGGAAGCTGTTCTGAGGTGCCTGAGGGAGTGTCACTCCAGCGCGACGATACGTCGACACGTCCACGCTAGTTATCAAATCTTGACAAGGGGCCGCGGTCGTCACGGAAGGTGGCGGCCGCTGTCTGTTTCGTCCGAGTTTCCGGAAATTTGACCCGGCGTCACTTGCCTTGCTGGTGACGCTGGGTGGATGTGGTGGTGGTCACGAGCGGCCTCCGGTTCACGCACTCCTTACTCATCGGTAATGAAGTACTTGTGTCGAGGCGCGGTTTGGACCACGATCGGCACGCTCGGTCCGTTATCCCCGCATCGGCAGCCAGTCGGGACGAGGAGGACGGAATCCCCACCGGGCGTGGGAACCGGCAGGTGCCGGATCCCTCATGGGGACAGGGGGGTCTTCGCCTTCCCCGGCGAAGCCTGTCCTCGAACAGCGGTCCCGCTCCCCTGCGGGGCCGGTGGTTGTCGCTCGGGGGTGATCGCCGATGCTGCCGGTCAGTCCAAGTCCGGTAACAGCCGACGCGCTCTCCTTTCCGAGGACGTAGCTCTTCTCCCCATCTCCGGCCGGGGCCCTGCGGGGCGGGTCGGACGGAGATGTACGTCCGAGAAGGAGGACCTTCTTCAATGTCCCAGACCTACGGCAAGACCAGCTGGAAGCGCTTCGCCGTCGTCATGGTCCCGACCGTCGCCGCGACCGCGGCCGTCGGCATCTCCATGGCGCAGGGCGCGCTCGCCGCGTCGTTCGCCGTTTCCGGCGTCCACGCCACCATCTCTGCCAAGGACCTGACCGGCTCCGGCTTCAACCAGTACGGCTCGGTCGACGGCGTGATGGACCCGACGACCGGCAAGCCCGTCAACACCCCGGTGGCGGTGTCCGGCTTCACCACGGCGCACATCACCAACCTGTGCCAGTCGGTCGTCGTCCCGCTTCCCTTCACCCTGCCCGGTGGCGAGAAGTCGGTCACCATGACCATCACGGGTGGCGACAACGGCAAGACGGTCGACGCGTCCAACATCATCCTGGACATGGACGACCTGAAGGCGGACTCCGCCACCTTCGGCAACATCCAGATCGGCCGGGCCGCCGGCACGATCGACCAGGGTCCGGTGGACCCGGCGGCCAAGGCCCTCCCGGGCTTCGGGGCGTCCTTCGCGCAGCAGGCACAGACGGCTGCCCTGCACAACGTGCTGCAGTCGTCCTACGCGACCTCGGCGGACACCTTCACGCTGACCAACATGCACCTGGGTCTTTCGGCGGGCTCGAAGCCCTGCACCCAGCCGCACGACTGATCAGATGCCGTTGCCGGGGCGGGGGTCGACCCCGCCCCGGCGCGGACCCCAGCACATCCCCCACTCCACCCCAGGGAGCTGCCACGTGACGAGCGCGACTGTGTCGGCGCAGCCCAAGCCGGCGAACGGTTTCAGCCGGGCCCGCCGAGCGTTCCGAAACTGGCGTCGCACCCGCCCGTTCTGGGCCGGGCTGTTGATCCTGCTGGCCGCCGGGCCGATCCTGTACTTCCCTTACGCCTCACTGAGCATCGGCGTACTGCGTATCCAGATGGCGACAACGGCTGGTGCCGGCTCCGCCGTGATCGGTCTGCTGCTGGCCGCGCTGGGCATCTCCGTCTGGTTCCAGCTCCACATCCGCGTCTTCGCCGGCATCGCCGCGATCGTGCTGAGCCTGGTCTCGCTGCCGGTCTCCAACTTCGGCGGCTTCGGCATGGGTCTGCTGCTGGGGCTCTTGGGCGGCATGCTGGCGCTCTCCTGGGCGCCGCTCAAGGCCGCGCCCGAGGCCGCGCCCGAGGCCGCCGCCGCGCCCGCCGAGGCCGTCGCGGAGGAGGAGACCACCCCGATCGCCGCGATGATGCAGGTCGACGAGGCGCCCACCGCCGTACTGCCCGAGCAGAAGACCGATTCCCTGGACGAGGAGGAGGCCCCGCGTGGCGAGTGAGAACGAGGAGACGCCGCGTCCGGTGCGTCGTAGCGTCGCCCGCCATGCCAGGCCCCGGTTGACGGTCCGTCGGCGGATGCAGGTCCCGATGGGCCGCGCCATAGCGATCACCGCGATGCCCACCGCCCTGCTCATGGGCACGCTCGCGCCCAAGCTCGCGTTCGCCGCGACCAAGGCGCCGCAGGCGACCACGGTCGCGGACAGCACACCGAGCGGTGACAGCTGCACCAAGGGCAGCAACACGCCGTCGGCCACCCCCAGCGGTGCCTCGGCCGCCGCCAAGGCCGCGGCCAAGGCGGCGAAGGCCCGGCAGCAGCAGGTGGGTTCGGCGGCCTCGTCGGTCGCCGGAGCGGCCGCGTCCACCGCGGCCGGCGCCGCCTCCGCGGCGGCGTCCCCGACGCAGTCGGGCACCAAGTCGCTGCTCCCGACGCAGCAGCCGAGTGCCTCCGCCAGCGCCACCCTCACGCCCACCGCCAGCCCGTCGGCCTCCGCGTCGTCGAGCGGCACGTCGACCGATCCGATCACGGGTCTGCTGAACGGCCTCGGCGGCCTGCTGGGCCTCGGCCACGCGGACACCACATCCGGCGGCGACACCCGCACCGCGGACTCCAAGCCCAGCGCGTCCGCCTCGGCCTCTCCCACGGACAGCGCCCCGGCCGCCGCCCCGAGCAGCGCCATGCCGACGGCGAGCTCGTCCGCCCCGGCCCCGGCGTCCGCCTCGGCGACGCCGAGCGCGACTGCCAGCAGTTCGGCCGCTCCCTCGAACTCGCCCTCACCGAGCCCGAGTTCGACTTCGACGGACCCGAACAAGCAGTGCGACATCAGCGGCATGGCCGCTCCGCTGGACAGCACCAACTCGAACGCGATCTTCCCGGCCGAGTCGTGGACCCTGCACGCGTCCACGCTGAAGCTGACCAACTCGATCTTCCACGGCGTGGTCACCGTGCACACGCAGGGCGGCGACAAGCGCGTGCTGAAGTTCACCGCCACGGCCATCGACATCGGCGACCTGGACATGTCGACGACGCAGCGGGACCAGAAGCTGCACGTGCAGGGCGCCAAGGGCTCGACGTCGACGATGCGCAACGGCACCGTGACCATGTACGTCGAGAAGCTGTCGGGCAAGCTGGAGGCGGCGGAAGGCCTGCCCCTGGGCATCCTCAACGTCAATCTGACGCTGACGCCGGACACCCTGCCCCAGTGGCTGTACAACCTGGTCGGGTCCGTGCCGATCCCGCTCAACATGACGCTGAGCGGCGTGGAGGTCATCCAGGCCGGGCAGTTGGGCGGCGACCTGACCATCCCCGGCATGCACCTCTACTACACCACCAGCTGATCCCTCAACTCGTGCGCCCCAGGCCGGCCCCAGTGCCTAGCCTGGGGCGCATGCTGCTGTTCGCGCCGGCGTACGTGTATCCCGCGACCGACCCGGGCTTCTGGGACGCGCTGGTGTCGGCGCCCGACCGGCTGGCCGGGGTGGTGCTCAACCCCGCGAGCGGCGTGGGCGGGGCGCCCGACCCGGTGTGGGAGGCCGCGGCGGAGAAGGTGGCCGCCGCCGGAGTGCCGTGCTACGGCTACGTGGACACGGCGTACGCGACCCGCGCGCACGCGGACGTCGTGGCCGAGGTCGCGGCGTACCGGCGGTGGTACCGGGTGGAGGGCGTCTTTTTCGACCAAGTGAGCTCGGGGGACCGGGAGTTGCCCTACTTCCGGCGGCTCGGGGTGGCGGCCCGGGAGCTGGGGGCCGCGCGGCTGGCGCTGAACCCCGGGGTGCACCCGCAGCCCGGCTACGCCGGGCTGGCCGACGTGCTGGTGACCTTCGAGGGCAGCCAGGAGGAGTACGGCGCACTCCAGGTGCCGCCGTGGGTACGGGAGTTCCCCGCGGAGCGGTTCTGCCACCTGGTGTACGGCGCGACCGCCCCGGTCGGGGCGACGGCCCTGGCCCGCCACGCGGCGCTGAGCTGGTCCGCGCCCGGCGGGCTGCCGAACCCGTGGCAGGGGGCCTGCCACTGAGAAGGCAGGAGGCCCCCACCCACCGGATGGGAGCCTCGCGAGCCCGGGGCGGTCAGGCCAGGTGGTGGACCCGGACCATGTTCGTCGTGCCGACGACGCCGGGCGGGGAGCCGGCCGTCACGATGACGGTGTCGCCGTGGTTGAACCGGCCGAGGTTCTTGATCTCGTCGTCGACCTGGTCCACCATCGCGTCCGTCGTGTCCACCTGGGGGGTCACGTGGGCCTCGACGCCCCAGCTGAGCGTCAGCTGGTTGCGGGTGTCCGCGTCCGGGGTGAACGCCAGGACCGGGATCGGCGAGCGGTAGCGGGAGAGCCGGCGGGCGGTGTCGCCGGACTTGGTGAAGGCCACCAGCGCCTTGGCGTTGAGGAAGTCGCCCAGCTCGCACGCCGCGCGGGCGACCGAGCCGCCCTGGGTGCGGGGCTTGCGACCCGGGTTGAGCGGCTGCAGGCCCTGCGCGAGCAGCTCCTGCTCGGCCGCCTCGACGATGCGGGACATCGTCTGCACGGTCTCGATCGGGAACTTCCCGACCGAGGACTCCGCCGACAGCATGACCGCGTCCGTGCCGTCGAGGATCGCGTTGGCCACGTCGGAGGCCTCGGCGCGGGTCGGGCGGGACTGGGTGATCATCGACTCCATCATCTGGGTGGCGACGATGACCGGCTTGGCGTTGCGGCGGCAGAGCGTGATCAGCTTCTTCTGCACCAGCGGGACCTTCTCCAGCGGGTACTCCACCGCGAGGTCGCCGCGGGCCACCATGACCGCGTCGAAGGCGAGGACGATCTCCTCCATGGCCTCGACGGCCTGGGGCTTCTCGATCTTGGCGATGACCGGGACCCGGCGGCCCACCTCGTCCATCACCGTGTGGACGTCCTCGATGTCCTTGGCGTTGCGGACGAAGGACAGGGCGACCATGTCGACGCCCATCCGCAGCGCGAAGCGCAGGTCGTCCTTGTCCTTCTCGGACAGCGCGGGGACGTTGACCGCCGCGCCGGGGAGGTTGATGCCCTTGTTGTTGGAGAGCACACCGCCCTCGACCACTCGGGTCACCACACGGGGGCCGTCGACGCTGACGACCTCCAGGGCGACGACTCCGTCGTTGATGAGCACCGGGTCGCCGGGCTTCACATCGCCGGGCAGACCCTTGTAGGTCGTGCCGCAGATGTGCTGGTCGCCGGGGACGTCCTCGGTGGTGATGGTGAAGGTGTCACCGTTCTCGACGGTGACCGGTCCGTCGGCGAAGGTCGCCAGACGGATCTTGGGGCCCTGCAGGTCGGCCAGGATGCCGACGGCGCGGCCGGTGGCCTCGGAGGCGGCGCGTACGGCCTTGTACCGCTGCTCGTGGTCGGCGTGGACGCCGTGGCTCATGTTCAGACGGGCGACATTCATACCGGCTTCGATCAGCGCTTTCAGCTGTTCGAAGTCGTCGGTCGCGGGACCCAGGGTACAAACGATCTTTGCTCGGCGCATATGGCTCATTCTATCGGGTCGCCTTTCGCGTGCATTTTCGAGTAATACGCCCCGAGTCTTCCCAGCTACCGGTGCGTCAGGAAGCGTGCTGCCGAACCAGATTGAAAGTCTGTCCGGCGATTTCGAGTTCCTCGTCGGTGGGGACCACCGCGATTGCCACCCGGGAGTCCTCGGTGGAGATCAGCCGCGGCGAGGAACCGCGCACCGCATTCCGGACGGAGTCGACCTCGATGCCGAGGTTCTCCAGCCCGGACATGGCCGCCTCGCGCACCGCCGCGCTGTTCTCGCCGACGCCGGCGGTGAAGGCGATGGCGTCCACCCGGCCGAGGACGGCGAGGTAGGCGCCGACGTACTTCTTCAGCCGGTGCACGTAGACGTCGAAGGCGAGCTGGGCGGCCGCGTCGCCCTCGCCCATCCGGCGGGCGATCTCGCGCATGTCGTTGTCCCCGCACAGGCCCAACAGGCCGCTGCGGCGGTTGAGCAGCACGTCGATCTCGTCCACCGACATCCCGGCGACGCGGTGCAGGTGGAGCAGGATGGCCGGGTCCAGGTCGCCCGAGCGGGTGCCCATGACCAGGCCCTCCAACGGCGTCAGGCCCATCGAGGTGTCCACGCAGACGCCGCCGGCGACGGCCGAGGCGCTGGCGCCGTTGCCCAGGTGCAGCACGATGACGTTCACCGACTCCGGTGCGCGGCCCAGGAGTTGGGCCGTGCGGCGGGAGACGTACTGGTGCGAGGTGCCGTGGAAGCCGTAGCGGCGGACCGAGAAGCGGTCGGCCGTCTCCCGGTCGATCGCGTAACGGGCCGCGTATTCCGGCATGGTGGCGTGGAAGGCGGTGTCGAAGACGGCCACCTGCGGCAGGTCGGGGCGCAGTCGGCGGGCCACCTCGATACCGGTGATGTTGGCCGGGTTGTGCAGCGGGGCCAGCGGCACCAGCTCGCGCAGCTCCTCCACCATCTTGTCGGTGATCACCGTCGGCGCGGTGAAGGTGGTGCCACCGTGCACCACCCGGTGGCCGATCGCGGCCAGCTCGGGGGAGTCCAGACCGAGGCCGTCGGCGGCCAGCTCGGCCGACACGGCCTCCAACGCGGCGGAGTGGTCGGGGAAGGGCCGCTCGGTGGAGCGGGTCCCGCCGTGCTGGGGCCGGTACTCGATCCGGCCGGTGGACTCGCCGATCCGCTCGACGATGCCGACGGCCGGACGGGAGCCGTCGGCCATGTCGATCAGCTGGAACTTCACCGAGGAGGAGCCGGAGTTGAGCACCAGCACCCGGGTTGCGTCGGTCATGCCCTGGCTCCCTGCTGCGCCTGGATGGCCGTGATGGCCACGGTGTTCACGATGTCCTGGACGAGCGCCCCGCGCGACAGGTCGTTGACCGGCTTGCGCAGGCCCTGCAGCACCGGGCCGACGGCGACGGCCCCGGCGGAGCGCTGCACGGCCTTGTAGGTGTTGTTGCCGGTGTTCAGGTCCGGGAAGACCAGCACGGTGGCCCGCCCGGCGACGGGCGAGCCCGGCAGCTTGGTCGCGGCGACGGCCGGCTCGACGGCGGCGTCGTACTGGATCGGGCCTTCGACCAGCAGGTCCGGGCGGCGCTCGCGGACGAGGTCGGTGGCCTTGCGGACCTTGTCCACGTCCGGCCCCGAGCCGCTGGTGCCGGTGGAGTAGGAGAGCAGCGCGATCCGGGGCTCGACGCCGAAGCGGGCGGCGGTCCCGGCGGACTGGATGGCGATGTCCGCGAGCTGCTCGGCGTTCGGGTCGGGGTTGACGGCGGCGTCGCCGTAGACGAGGACCCGGTCGGCCAGGCACATGAAGAAGACGGAGGAGACGATCGAGGCGCCCGGCGAGGTCTTGATGATCTCGAAGGCCGGGCGGATGGTCGCCGCGGTCGAGTGCACCGCGCCGGACACCATGCCGTCGGCCAGGCCCTGCTGGACCATCATCGTGCCGAAGTAGCTGACGTCGCTGACGACGTCCGCGGCCAGCTCGACCGTCATGCCCTTGTGCTTGCGCAGCTCGGCGTACGTCTCGGCGAAGCTCTCCCGCAGCGGCGAGGAGACCGGGTCGATGACCCGGGCCCGCGCGGCGGTCGCGGCGGCGCCGGGCTCGCGGTCCAGCCCGAGGTCGAGACCCAGCTCGGCGGCGCGGCGGCGGACGGCGCCCTCGTCGCCCAGCAGGGTGAGGTTGCAGACGTTCCGGCGCAGCAGCACCTCGGCGGAGCGGAGGATGCGCTCCTCGGTGCCCTCCGGCAGCACGATGTCCATCAGCCGCTCGCGGGCGCGCTCCAGCAGCTCGTGCTGGAACATCATCGGGGTCACCCGCTCGGACCGGCTCAGCTCGATACGGTTCGTCAACTCCGTGGTGTCGACGTGGAGTTCGAAGAGGCCGAGGGCGGTCTCGGTCTTCCGCGGGTTGGCGCTGCTGAGCCGGCCCTCCAGGGTGGACAGCTCGGTCGCGGTGGGGAAGCTGCCCTCCTTGGTGGCGAGCACCGGGGTGCCGGGGGCGATCCGGGCGGCGAGGCCGAGGACGTTCTCGTCGGGCCGCAGCCCGAGCGTGAGCAGCACGCCCGCGAGGGGCGGCGAGCCCGCGGCGTGGGCGGCGAGCGCCCCGATGAGCAGGTCGGCCCGGTCGCCCGGGGTCACCATGAGCGAGCCGTCGGAGAGGGCGTCCAGCAGGTTGGGCAGCATCGCCCCGCCGAAGACGAACCGGCGGACGTCGCGGGCCAGCCCGGAGGCGTCGCCGAGCAGCACTTCGGCCCCGGTGGCGTCAACGACCTGGGCGACGGTGGGGGCGGAGAGGGCCGGGTCGTCTGGGATCACGTAGACCGGGACGGAGGAGGTGCGGGTGAGCCGCCGCTGGACGTCCTGCTTGTCCCGCCCCTCGACCCGGTTCGCGATCATCGCGAGGACGCTGCAGCCGAGGTCGGTGAAGGCCCGGTAGGCGTTGCGCACCTCGGCCACCACCTGGTCCGCGCTCTCCCGGTGGCCGCCGACGACGGGCAGGACGAGGGAGCCGAACTCGTTGGCCAGGCGGGCGTTGAAGGCCAGCTCGTCCGGGATGTTGGTCTCGTGGAAGTCGGTGCCGAGGACGAGCACGGTCTGGCACTCGCGCTCGAGTGCGCGGTAGCGGTCCACGAGCCGGCTCACCAGCTCGTCGAGCCCCGCTTCCGCCTGGAGGGCGGCCGCCTCGTCGTAGCTCATGCCGATCATGTCGGCGACCGGGATGTCGATGCGGTAGCGCGAGCGGAGGAGGTCGAGGACGTGGTCGGCGGGCGGGTGCAGAAGCGGGCGGAAGATGCCCACCTTGTCCACGTGCCGGGTGAGGAGTTCCATCACCCCGAGCTCGACCGCCTGGCGGCCGTCGCCGCGGCCTATCCCCGATACGTAGACACTCCGGGCCACGAAGCCACTCCGTTCTGCTGGGCACATCCTGTCCGACCTTATCGCGCCAAAATCACACAAAGCGCGCGGGAGTCCCTTCAGGGCCCCCGTCAGGGGCGCGAGGACCTGCGCGCGCGACCCACCCACTCGGGGAGGTCCGTCCCGCGCATGGGGTCGGACCTCCCCGAGTGGTGGGTCGCGCGCGCCCCGGAGGGGCTCCTTCGGGGCCCTACCGGAGCTGGGTGAGCCAGGAGTGGAACTGCTGTTCCGGGTCCCCGGTGTAGGACCAGGGGACGCGGGCGGGGCGGTCGCCGAGGTGGGCGAAGACCTCCTTCGCCTCCGTGAGCAGGCCGGCCATGACCAGCCCGTGCAGCAGCATGTTCAGGTCGGCGACGTCCTGCGCGAACTCCCCGCCCGCCCGGTGCCCGATCCACTGACGCATCGTCTCCCGCAGTCCCTGGACGGCCACTTCGTGGGTCCAGTGGTAGGTGAGACCCACGGCCGTGGGGCCCTCCTCCTCCAGTCGGCGGCGGTAGTGCTCGGCCCGCGCCGCCTGGGCGAGTGACGCCAGCGGGTGGCCCACCGGGGCGAACGCCGCGCTGTCGCGGGCGAAGTTGTACATCTCCCCGTGCGAGCCGTGCCACCGGGCGGACAGGTGGCGCAGCACCTGGTGGTGCCCCTCCCGGTTGTACGGGTCGCGCGCCTGCAGTTCGCGCCACCAGTGCCAGACATGCGGATGACCCTGGCCGTAGAGGCGGGCCAGGGTCATCAGGGAGACCCACGGGACGGGGTCGGCGGGCAGCCGCTCGGAGGCCTGGAGGCAGATCCGGGCGACCCGGTCCAGCTCGTGCCGCGGCAGTGCGTCCACGGTCGGCGGCGGGGCGCTGCCCGCTTCCGCGTTGGCCTGCGCGGCGGCGGCGAAGAGCCGCATCAGTTCCGTCTCCGCCCGCAGCACGAGGGCGTCCGCGCTGTCGGGTTCGGCCATCTGCCAGGCCTCCACCGCCCGCGTCGTCGACGCGGTGTCCGCCAGCAGGCGGATCCGGAAGGTGCGCCGGTCCCAGTCGCGTCCGGTGGCACGGAGCAGGTCGCGGGCGCCCTGCCAGCGGCCGACGACAAGGTCCTGCCGGGCGGCGGCCAGGTCCCGGTCGCCGTAGGTCGGGTCGAACGGACCCGTGTTCGCGCGCTTCCTCGATCGTGGCATCTGGGCACTGCTTTCCGGAATGTGACGAAATGTCGGCGGAACGGTAAAGCGAAGCCGCCACCGACGGCGGGTGCCGTCGGTGGCGGTGGTGCGCGGTGCGAGGTGCTGGTGCAGAGATTGTCAGAGGTCGGTGGCGAGCCCGTCGGCGGGGGCGGGGTCCTTCACCAGGATGCTGCTGCCGAACTCCGCATCCTGCTCCGCAGCGAGCGCGGCGTCCAGACGTGCGGGCGGGTTGGTGTAGTACTCGCTGCCCTTGACCCAGTACCAGACCATCGGCAGCAGGCCGATGGCCACCGCGCCGAGGCCGATGCCGATCTGACGGGCGGTCAGCGTCGGGAGGGCCTCCACGAAGATGAAGACCATGAAGGCGGCGCCCAGGCCCGGCCAGATTCCGACGAAGACGGCGTTGGACAGGGACTTGAAGATCACCTTGCGGTAGGCGACCACCACGGCGATGCCGGCCAGCGCGTAGTAGATGCAGATCTGCAGTCCGATGGCGGCGACCGCGTCGCCCATGATGTCGCCCACCGAGCCGATGTTGGCGGAGGCGACGAACAGCGCGAGCGAGATCACGGTGATCACCAGGATGGCGAACCACGGGGTCTGCCAACGGCGGTGGGTGCGGCCGAAGATGGCGGGCAGGGTGTTGTCGCGGCCCATCGCGAAGAGCGAGCGGGTCACCTGGATGAGGGTGGTCTCCAGCGTGGCGATGGTGGACAGCACCACCGCGAGGACGAGCGCCTTGCCACCCCAGCCCTTGCCCACCGCGTCGCCGATGATGGTCATCACCGGGGTGTCGGAGTTGATGTCCTTCTGGGCGATGAGCATGTTCGTCACGATGGTGAACAACTCGAACAGGGCGAAGACGCCGAAGACGCCGATGAGGCCGCCGAGACCGGAGTTCTTCTGGCTGTTGCTGGTCTCCTCGCTGAGGTTGGCGGTGACGTCCCAGCCCCAGAAGTAGAAGGCGGCGATCAGCGCGCCGCCGGCGAAGCCGCTGAGGCCGCCGAAGTGGCCGAAGCCCCACAGCCAGGACCACTGGAAGTCGGCGCCGTTGCCGTTCTGGAAGAGGGCCACCACGCCGAAGACGACCAGCAGGGCGACCTCGACGCCGGTCATGATCCACTGGGCGTGGGCGGTGATCCGCGCGCCCAGCAGCACGAGCAGCGCCATGATCAGGAATGCGGCAGCGCCGACGCCGACACAGGCCCAGGTGTTGTTCGCGGCGCTCTCGGAGAACAGCGAGAGGGTGTACTGACCGGCCGGCAGCGAGCCCGCCACCATGAAGATCAGCGCCGAGACGACGAGGGACCAGCCTGCGATGAAGCCCAGCGACGGGTGCAGCGCCCGGCCCACCCAGGAGTAGCTGGCGCCGGCGTTGACGTCCAGGCGGCCCAGGTAGTTGAAGGCCCAGGCGATGCCGAGCATCGGTATCGCGCACCAGAGCAGGGCGGCCGGGCTGTAGAGGCCCGCCGCCCCGATCAGCAGCGTGGTCGAGGCGCCGATGGAGTACGCGGGCGCGCTCCCGGCGAAGGCCATGACGACGGTGTCAAAGCTGCCCAGGACATTGGCGCGCAGGCCGCCGCCCGATCTGGACGTGACAGGGGTCTCGGTAGTGCTCAACGGATACCTCGGCTCGTTCGGGCATGCCTGGGGCAGGCGTGGGGGAACGCGGTGAACTCAAGCAGTGCTGGTCGCGAGTTCGGAGACATGCAGGTGACGCCCATGTTTCGGGCGAACGCCGCAGTGCGGAGTGACGCGTGCCACATGCTGCACGCGCCGTGGCCGAAAGTGCAATACCTTGGCGGAATTCGAATTTCCGCCCGGCGTGACTGCGGATCCCGGGGCTGACCCGCCGCTTCCGCGACGGAATCCGAGGAGTTGAGCCCTGGTCAGATTCCCCAGCTCGCACGCAGCTCGGCCAGCGTCCGGTGGAACTCCGGGAAGGTCTTCCGCACGCAGCCCGGGTCGTCCAGGGTGATGCCGCCGCGCACGCGCAGGCCGGTGACCGAGAAGGACATGGCGATCCGGTGGTCGCCGTGGCAGGCGATGGTGGTCGAGCGGACCGGGCCGGGATGGATCTCCAGCCAGTCCGGGCCGGTGAGCACCGAGACGCCCATCGCGCGCAGGTTCTGGGCGCAGGCCTCCAGGCGGTCGCACTCCTTGACACGGATGTTGTAGACGTCCTCGATCCGCACCGGGCCGTCCGCGAAGGGGGCGATCGCGGCGAGCGTCGGGACGGTGTCCGAGATGTCGCGCATGTTCACCGTGACCCCGCGCAGCCGCCCGGTGCCGGTGACCGTGACCTGATCCGGCGTCAACTGCACGTCCGCGCCCATCTGCCGGAGCACGTCGGCGAAACGGAGGTCGCCCTGGAGCGAGTCCGAGCCGAGTCCGGGGACGGTGACGGAGTTGCCGGTCAGAGCCGCGGCGGCCAGGACGTAGCTGGCGGTGGAGGCGTCGGGCTCGATCAGGTAGTCCCGGGCCTGGTAGGGGATCGGCGGCACGACGAAGGTGTCGCCGTCGCGGTGGGCCGGGTTCCCGAAGGCGTTCATCATCGCGAGCGTGATGCCGACGTACGGGACCGAGACCAGGTCGGTGACGGTGATCTCCAGGCCGCGCCGGGTGAGCGGGCCGGTCAGCAGCAGCGCAGTGAGGAACTGCGAGGACAGCCCGGCGTCGAGCGTGATCTTGCCGCCCTCGATGCCGCGCGCCTCGACGCGCAGCGGGTGGTGGCCCTCGGCGCCCTCGTGCGTCAGCTCGACGCCGAGCTCGCGCAGCGCGTTGGTGAGCGGTCCGAGCGGACGCCGCCGCATCTGCTCGCTGGCGTCGAAGTGGAAGGAGCCGTGCCCGGCCGCTGCGAGGGCCGGCAGGAAGCGGGCGGTGGTCGCCCCGTCGCGGCAGTAGACGGAGGCGGCGGGGACGGCAGGGCCCGCCGGGCGGCCCTGCACCTGCCAGACCCCCGGTCGGCGGTCGAGGAGGTAACCCAGCGTCAGAAGTCCTTCGGCGAAACCCTCGGAGTCGTCCGACACCAGCGGCCGCCGCAGGGTGGTGACACCCTCCGCGGCGGCCGCGAGGTACAGCGCACGAGCCGTGATGGACTTGGAGCCGGGTATCTCGACGAGGGTCATGCCGCCGAGGATAGGGACATTCCAGCCAATCAGGCAGGGACGAGCCAGATCGTGGACAGCGGAGGCAGCGTCAGTTCCACGCTCGTGTCACGGCCGTTCCACTCCACCGGCTCCGCCTTGACCGGGTCCGGATTGCCCACCCCTGAACCGCCGTAGACGAAGTCGTCGGTGTTGAGCACCTCCAGCCAGCGGGCGTCCCGGACGTCCGCGCGGACGCTGGGCATGCCGACCCGGTAGCCGTGCCGGACCACCGGGGAGAGGTTGACGACCGCCACGATCGGGCGGTGGTCGGCGTCGTAGCGGATGAAGGAGAACACGTTGTCGTCCGCCGCGCCGCCGTCGATCCAGGAGAACCCGGCCGGGTCGGAGTCCAGCTGCCACAGGGCCGGGGTGTCCAGGTAGAGGCGGTTGAGGTCGCGGACCAGGCTGCGCACGCCGTCGTGGTCGCCGTGCGCGGGCCAGCCCTCCTCCAGCACCCACCACTGCGGGCCGTGCTCGTGGTCCCACTCCGCGCCCTGGGCGAACTCCGTGCCCATGAACAGCAGTTGCTTGCCCGGGTGGGCCCACATGAAGCCCAGGTAGGCCCGGTGGTTGGCGCGCTGCTGCCACCAGTCGCCGGGCATCTTCGAGACCAGCGCCCGCTTGCCGTGCACGACCTCGTCGTGGGAGATCGGCAGCACGTAGTTCTCGCTGTACGCGTACACCATCGAGAAGGTCATCTCGTTGTGGTGGTACTTGCGGTGCACCGGCTCGTGCTGGATGTACTCCAGCGTGTCGTGCATCCAGCCCATGTTCCACTTCAGGCCGAAGCCGAGGCCGCCCTGGTCGGTGGGGCGGGTGACGCCCGGCCAGGCGGTGGACTCCTCGGCGACGGTGACGATGCCGGGGGCGCGCCGGTAGACGGTCGCGTTCATCTCCTGGAGGAACCTGACGGCGTCCCAGTTCTCCCGGCCCCCGTGCTCGTTGGGGGTCCACTGGCCGTTCTCGCGGGAGTAGTCGAGGTAGAGCATGGAGGCGACCGCGTCCACGCGCAGGCCGTCGACGTGGAACTCCTCCGCCCAGTAGACGGCGTTGGCGACGAGGAAGTTGCGGACCTCGGCGCGGCCGTAGTCGAACTCCAGGGTGCCCCAGTCCGGGTGCTCCGCCCGGTTGGGGTCGGCGGGCTCGTACAGCGGGGTGCCGTCGAACCGGGCCAGTGCGAAGTCGTCCTTGGGGAAGTGCGCCGGGACCCAGTCGACGATGACGCCGATGCCCGCCCGGTGCAGCGAGTCGACGAGGTGGCGGAAGTCGTCGGGGGTGCCCAACCGGGCGGTGGGCGCGTAGAAGCCGGAGACCTGGTAGCCCCAGGAGCCGCCGAAGGGGTGCTCCATCACCGGCATGAACTCGACGTGGGTGAAGCCGAGGTCGCGGACGTAGGCGGGCAGTTCCTCGGCCAGTTGGCGGTACGTCAGCCCGTTGCGCCAGGAGGGGAGGTGCAGCTCGTACACCGACATGGGCGCGTCGTGCGCGGTACGGGACGCGCGCGCCGACATCCAGTCGGCGTCCTGCCAGCGGTGGCGCGAGGCGGTGACGATCGACGCGGTGCCGGGCGGGCACTCCGTCTGCCGGGCCAGCGGATCCGCCTTCTGCATCTGCCGGCAGTCGCGGGTGGCGATCTCGTACTTGTAGCGGGTGCCCTCGCCCAGGCCCGGGACGAACAGCTCCCAGACGCCGCTGCGGCCGAGCGAGCGCATGGGGTGCGAGGTGCCGTTCCAGCCGTTGAAGTCGCCGACGAGGCGGACGCCGGTGGCGTTCGGGGCCCAGACGGCGAAGGCGGTGCCGGTGACGCCGTCGATGGTCCGGATATGGGAGCCGAGGGCCTGCCAGAGCTGCTCGTGCCGGCCCTCCTGGATCAGGTGCAGGTCGGTCTCGCCGAGGGTGGGCAGGAAGCGGTAGCCGTCCTCCTGCTCGAACTCCGTGCCGTTCCAGGTCACCCGGAGGGTGTAGGCCGGAAGGGCGGCGAACTCGGTCAGCAGCCCGGTGAACAGGCCGTCCTGCTGGTGCGTCAGCTCGAAGGCCTCGTGCTCAGTGACCACGACGACCCGCTCGGCGAGCGGCCGCAGCACGCGGACGGCGACGCCCTGCGCGGTGGGGTGGGCGCCCAGCAGCCCGTGCGGATCGTGATGCCAGCCGCCCACCAGCCGTTCCACCTCGCCGGGCGCGAGCGGGGCCTCCGGCACGGCCTGTACCCCCGCGGGCACGAGCGGGCGCGGGCCGGGCAGCACGGCGGCGGTCTCGGACGACTCGTACGGCTTCACGAGCGGGGCCTTCCTGTCTCGGTGTCGGACGATCCTGCAGACGACTCTCTCCCGGCGGGGGCGCCCCCGCATCCGCGCTCCGCGCGGACACCCGCCCCCGTGCCCCGGCTCCCCGGCTCGCCGCCCCCGCCCTGACGCTGCACGCCGGGCAGGCCGGCTGACGCCGCCTCAGGAGCGGTGCGGCCGTTCAGCCCGGGGGACGGCTGCGCGGTGCCGGGAGCAGGGGCCGCGGCTGCGCCGCCGGGTGGCTGTGCCGCTGCCTGCCCCGCGCCGGCCTGGCGCTCCGCGCGGCCGGGCGCACCGGCGGTACCGGCGCGGGTGGCCGGCGCCCCGTCGGGGGCCGGGGGTGGACTGCCCGGCGCCGGCG
>NZ_JBHSQJ010000038.1:32666-62632 GCF_042658505.1 Streptacidiphilus monticola
CGGTGGCGAGGCGGGAGATGGCGGAGAGGGGGATGGGAAGCCATTCGGGGCGGTGGCGGGCCTCGTAGAGGACCTCGTAGACCGCCTTGTCCGTCTCCAGGGCGCGGAGCAGCAGCGGGTCGGCGAGGGGGTCCTCCGCGCCCGCTGCGGCGTAACCCGCGCAGTACGCGGCCCTGTTGCGGGCGGCCCACGCGGACGCCGCCGTGGCCACCTCGGGGGAGGGGGAGGGACCCAGATGGGCCGCCGCGTAGTCGAAGGAGCGGAGCATGCCGGCGACGTCGCGGATCGCGGGCTGGGGGAGGCGGCGCTCGGACAGCGGCTTGGCCGGCTCGCCCTCGAAGTCGAGCAGGACCCAGCCGCGCGCGGTCCGCATGACCTGGCCCAGGTGGAGGTCGCCGTGGATGCGCTGGACCCGCAGGGTGGCTCCGGCCCGGGCGGACGCCGCGAGTTCGCGGAAGATGCGGCGCAAGCCGGTCTGGTACGGCGCCAGTTGGGGGACCGCCGAGGCCGCCGCGTCCAGCCGCAGCGCCATCGCGTCGGCGAGCGACTCGATCTCGGCGCGGCCGAGGACGGTCACCGGCAGCGAGCGGGCCAGCGCCAGGTGCACCTCCGCCGTGGCGCGGCCCAGCAGAAACGACTCTGCGGCGAAGTTGCCGACGTGCTCCGTCGGCGCCTTCTCCAGCATGCCCACCCGCCGCAGGGCGAGCTCCCAGCCGTCCTCCCCGTCGGACAGGAAGCGCTGGAGCAGCCCCAGCGTGGCGGGGGCTTCCGTGGGCGTCTCGGGAAGCTCGGACTCGAACCAGGCCAGCGGCGCGGGGATGCGGGTGGACCCGGCGCGGGCCAGCGCCAGCGAGAGCTCGAGATCGGGGTTGAGCCCGGGGGAGACGCGACGGAACAGCTTGAGGATCGCGCGGTCCCCGTACACGATCGAGGTGTTGCTCTGCTCGGCCGTCCCGACCCGTCCCACCGTGCCCACGGGGAAGGCGAGTTCGCCGAAGTTGCTGAACCGCAGCAGTCCCCGGCGCTGGGGCGTGGACAGCAGCCGGAGCAGCCGGTCCGTCAACGCGGGGTCGTACGCGGCGTCGTAGAGCACCAGGCCGTCGTGCGGGCCGTGGGCGACGTGGCCGATCACGGCGTCCGCCGAGGGCACGCCCTCCGGCCGGGCGCCGAGCAGGAGTTGGTAGCAGTCGCTGCCCCCGCCCTGCTGCTCCACCCGGAGCAGCAGATGCAGCAGCAGCGGCTCGAAGCCGAGCGGAGTGGCGCTGACCGGGGTGACCGAGACGATCGGTCGCCCCTTGCCGGCGAACCAGCGGCGCCGTGGCAGCCAGTCCCTGACCAGGGGCAGCGCCGCCTGCAGCAGCGACTCGTGGACGACCGACCGCGCCGGAGGCGACACGGCGGCGCTCGGGCGGGAGGTGTCAGACATGTCTCCCTTTCCCCGGAAAGCCCGACAGCTCCGGCAGCGGGTGGGCTGCCGGATCTGTCAGTGTTCCGGAACTGGGTGTCGGGTGTCCGTCGGCGCGCGGGGGTCGGAGCTGTGCTACTCCGGAAGGGCTAAAGGCGAACCGTTGCACCGTCCGTGCAGGGGGTCCTGACGGACGGTCAGGCGGCGGCCTCGCCCTTCCGGAGGCGGAACCAGTAGAAGCCGTGCCCGCCCAGCGTGAGCAGGTACGGGAGTTGGCCGATCGCGGGGAAGCGGACCCCGCCGATCAGCTCGACCGGGATCAGCCCCTCGAAGGCGCGCAGGTCCAACTCCGTCGGCTGCGGGAAGCGCGAGAAGTTGTTGACGCACATGACCAGGTCGTCTCCGTGCTCCCGGACGAAGGCCAGCACCGCGGGGTTGCTGGACGGCAGCTCCGCGTACGAGCCCAGCCCGAAGGCGGGGTTGAGCTTGCGGATCTCGATCATCCGGCGGGTCCAGTGCAGCAGCGACGAGGAGTTCGCCATCTGCGCCTCGACGTTGGTCACCTGGTAGCCGTAGACCGGGTCCATGATGGTGGGCAGATTGAGCCTGCCCGGGTCCGCCGAGGAGAAACCGGCGTTGCGGTCCGGAGTCCACTGCATCGGGGTGCGCACGCCGTCGCGGTCGCCGAGCCAGATGTTGTCGCCCATGCCGATCTCGTCGCCGTAGTACAGCACCGGGGAGCCGGGCAGCGACAGCAGCAGCGCGGTGAACAGCTCGATCTGGTTGCGGTCGTTCTCCAGCAGCGGGGCCAGCCGGCGCCGGATGCCCACGTTGGCGCGCATGCGCGGGTCCTTGGCGTACTCCGCGTACATGTAGTCGCGCTCCTCGTCGGTGACCATCTCCAGGGTCAACTCGTCGTGGTTGCGCAGGAAGATGCCCCACTGGCAGCCGCTGGGGATCTCCGGGGTCTTGGCCAGGATCTCGGAGACCGGGTAGCGCGACTCGCGGCGCACGGACATGAAGATGCGCGGCATCACCGGGAAGTGGAAGGCCATGTGGCACTCGTCGCCGCCGGTGGCGTAGTCGCCGAAGTAGTCGACGACGTCCTCGGGCCACTGGTTGGCCTCGGCCAGCAGCACCGTGTCCGGGTACTCGGCGTCGATCTCGGCGCGCACCCGCTTGAGGAACTCGTGGGTGCGCGGCAGGTTCTCGCAGTTGGTGCCGTCCTCGGCGTAGAGGTAGGGGACGGCGTCCAGCCGGAAGCCGTCGATGCCGAGGTCGAGCCAGAACCGCAGCGCGGCCAGGATCTCCTCCTGCACCTTGGGGTTCTCGTAGTTGAGGTCCGGCTGGTGCGAGAAGAAGCGGTGCCAGTAGTACTGCTTGCGGACCGGGTCGTAGGTCCAGTTGGACGTCTCGGTGTCGACGAAGATGATCCGGGCGTCCTGGTACTGCTTGTCGTCGTCGGCCCACATGTAGTAGTCGCCGTACGGACCGTCAGGGTCCTTGCGGGAGGCCTGGAACCACGGGTGCTGGTCGCTGGTGTGGTTCATGACGAAGTCGATGATCACGCGCATGCCGCGCTGGTGCGCGTTGTCCACGAACTCGACGAAGTCGGCCAGGTCGCCGAACTCCGGCAGGACGGCGGTGTAGTCGGAGACGTCGTAACCGCCGTCGCGCAGCGGGGAGGCGAAGAACGGCGGCAGCCAGAGGCAGTCCACGCCGAGCCACTGCAGGTAGTCCAGCTTCGAGGTGAGGCCCTTGAGGTCCCCGATCCCGTCGCCGTTGCTGTCCTGGAAGGAGCGGACCAGGACTTCGTAGAACACGGCGCGCTTGAACCAGTCGGGGTCCCGGTCGCGCTGCGGGGTGTCGGAGAAGGTGTCGGGGACGGGTTCGTTGACGATCACGTAGCGGCCCTCCGGACCGAAAAGATGTGTGCCGTCTGCTGGTGAGGGTCCAGCCGGACGTAGTTCTGCCGGCCCCAGCGGTAGCTGGCGCCGCTGAGCAGGTCGTGCACGTCGGCCTCGTCGTGCTCGGCCAGGCCCAGGGCGGCGAGGTCGAGATGGACGGTGGCCTCGTTCGTGCGGCGCGGGTCGAGGTTGACCACGACCAGCACCGTGTCCTCGCCCTGACCCAGCCGGGCCCGCTTCGAGTAGGCGATGACCTGCTCGTTGTCCACGTGGTGGAAGCGGATGTTGCGCAGCTCGTGCAGGGCGGGGTGCTCACGGCGCAGCCGGTTGAGGGTGGTCAGCAGCGGCGCGAGGGTGTCGGCCCGGGTCCAGTCCCGGGGCCGCAGTTGGTACTTCTCCGAGTCGAGGTACTCCTCGGAGCCGGGCTTGACCGGGACGTTCTCGAACAGCTCGTAGCCCGAGTAGACGCCCCAGCTGGGTGCCATGGTGGCGGCCAGCACCGCCCGGACCGCGAAGGCGCCCCTGCCGCCGTGCTGGAGGTAGGCGTGCAGGATGTCCGGGGTGTTGGTGAAGAAGTTGGGCCGCATGAACGCGGCGGTCTCCTGGGAGAGCTCGGTCAGGTACTCCGTCAGTTCCTGCTTCGCGTTACGCCAGGTGAAGTAGGTGTAGGACTGGTGGAAGCCGACCATGCCGAGGGCGCGCATCATCGCGGGCCGGGTGAAGGCCTCGGCCAGGAAGAGGACGTCCGGGTCGGTGCGGGCGATCTCGCCGAGCACCTTCTCCCAGAAGACGACGGGCTTGGTGTGCGGGTTGTCGACGCGGAAGATGCGCACCCCGTGGTCCATCCAGTGGCGCAGCACCCGCAGCGTCTCCGCGACCAGGCCGTCGAAGTCCTTGTCGAAGTTGATGGGGTAGATGTCCTGGTACTTCTTCGGGGGGTTCTCCGCGTAGGCGATGGAGCCGTCGGCGCGCTGGGTGAACCAGTCGGGGTGCTTCTCCACCCAGGGGTGGTCCGGGGAGCACTGCAGCGCGAAGTCCAGGGCGACCTCCAGGCCGAGGTCCTGGGCCCGGGCCACGAAGCGGTCGAAGTCCTCGATGGTCCCCAGGTCCGGGTGGACCGCGTCGTGGCCGCCCTCGGGGCCGCCGATGGCCCAGGGCGAGCCGACGTCGTAAGGCCCGGCCTCCAGGCTGTTGTTGGGGCCCTTGCGGAAGGCACGGCCGATCGGGTGAATCGGCGGCAGGTAGACGACGTCGAAGCCCATCGCGGCGATGGCCGGAAGTCGCTCCGCCGCCGTGCGCAGCGTGCCCGACACGGGCGGGCGGTGACCTGTGGGGTCGACCTTGGCCCCCTCCGAACGGGGGAAGAACTCGTACCATGACCCGAACAGGGCGCGCGGGCGGTCCACTTGGACGGCGTGGGCGCGCGAGGAGGTCACCAGCTCGCGCAGCGGGTGCCGCGCCAGCACCGCGTCCAGCTGCGGGGACAGGGCGCCCTGAAGACGCGTCAGCGGATCGAGCGAGGCGTCGCGCAGCATCTCGGCCGCGGCCAGCACGTGGGCCTTGCCGTCCTTCTTGGTGACCCCGCGGGCGGCGCGCTCCAGCAGCTCGGCGCCCTCCTCCAGCATCAGCTCCGGCTCGATGCCGGCCGGCACCTTGATCTCGGCCGCGTGGCGCCAGGTGGCCACCGGGTCGGCCCAGGCCTCCACGGTCCAGGTCCAGCGGCCGGGCGAGGTGGGCACCACGACCGCGCCCCAGCGGTCGGTACCGGGGGCGAGTTCGCGCATCGGCGTCCACTCCCCGGCGCGGCCGCGCGGGTCGCGCAGCACCACGTTCGCGCCGATCAGATCGTGGCCCTCGCGGAAGAGGGTGGCGCTGACCTCGAAGGCCTCGCCGACCACCGCCTTGGCCGGACGGCGGCCGCCGTCGACGAGCGGGCTGGGGTCCAGTACGGGGATGCGGCCGATCATGTGCTGAGCTCGCCCTCTCGGTTGTGCAACGTGTTCAACGGAAGGTGCTGGTCGAAAACGCAAAGCAGAAAGCGGAAACCGTGACGCTGTGTGAGATGACGGGATGTCAAAGAAGCTCGGCTGCGCCGGAAGACCGTCAGACGCTGAGAGCCTTCCCCGGCTCCCCGCTCCGGCAACCTGCCCTCCGGGCTGACTATCCCAACAACCCCAAACAACATGGCTGCTGCTGACAGCATCCGTCGGAACAACGATCGCGCGGTTCGCGGAGACACGCAGGACGAGTCCGCGCAGCCGGACCCGGGCCCCGGGCCCACCTGCGCGCTTCCCTCCGATGGTGTCACTGTCGAACGCGGTTACGGTGCAGTAGTGCACGGATTCGGCCACCCGGAGCGCACGTTCGTGCTCCGGAAGCGGACTGCTGTATGAGTGCAGTGTGAACTGCCGGACGGCTGCGCCCCCATGCGCCGGTGTGCGCCCGCGCGCGCGTTACACACGGGAGGGTGAAGCAAGCCCCCTCCGATCGCACCAATGCGCCGAACGGCCGCACCCCGACACCGGACATGCGACGAACTGTCATGTGACGCGGCTATCTTCGGCTGGGTGAAGGCAATCCGACGTTTCACGGTCCGTACCGTCCTTCCCGAACCTCTGCAGGCCCTGGGCCAGCTCGCGCTCAACCTGCGCTGGTCCTGGCACCCGGAGACCCGGGAGCTGTTCCGCGCAGTGGACCCGGAGGTCTGGGAGCAGACCGGCGGCGACCCGGTCCGGCTGCTCGGCGCGGTCCCGGCCGATCGGCTCACCGCGCTCGCGGCCGACCGCCGCTTCCTGCGCCGCCTCGACGACGCAGCCGACGAACTGCGCGACTACCTCACCGGCCCGCGCTGGTACCAGGGGCAGCAGGGCCACGGCGCCGCGGAACTGCCCGCGGCCATCGCCTACTTCTCCCCGGAGTTCGGCATCACCGCCGCCCTCCCGCAGTACTCCGGCGGTCTGGGCATCCTGGCCGGCGACCACCTCAAGGCGGCCAGCGACCTGGGCGTCCCCATCATCGGCGTCGGCCTGCTGTACCGCCACGGCTACTTCCGCCAGTCGCTCTCCCGCGACGGCTGGCAGCAGGAGCGCTATCCGCTGCTCGACCCCAACGAACTCGCGGTCACCCTGCTGCGCGAGGAGGACGGCGGCCCGTGCACCGTCGCCCTCGGCCTGCCCGGCGGCCGCACGCTGCGCGCCCAGATCTGGAAGGCCCAGGTCGGCCGGGTGCCGCTGCTGATGCTCGACTCCGACATCGAGGAGAACGAGCCCCGCGAACGCGACGTCACCGACCGCCTCTACGGCGGCGGCAGCGAGCACCGGCTGATGCAGGAGATGCTGCTCGGCATCGGCGGTGTGCGGGCCGTCCGCACCTTCTGCCGACTCACCGGACACGCCGAGCCCGAGGTCTTCCACACCAACGAGGGCCATGCCGGCTTCCTCGGCGTCGAACGCATCCGCGAACTGCTCGCCGCCGAGGACCGGCCGTACTCCTTCGACGCCGCGCTCGAGGCCGTCCGGGCCGGCACCGTGTTCACCACCCACACTCCCGTGCCCGCCGGTATCGACCGCTTCGACCGGGAGCTGGTGCGCCGTCACTTCGAGGGCGACGGCGGCCTCTTCGGCGTCCCCGTCGACCGGATCCTGGCGCTCGGCGCGGAGAGCTGGCCCGGCGGCGACCCGGCGCTGTTCAACATGGCCGCGATGGGCCTGCGCCTGGCCCAGCGGGCCAACGGCGTCAGCCTGCTCCATGGGCGGGTCAGCCGCTCCATGTTCAGCGGCCTGTGGCCCGGCTTCGACGCCGAGGAGGTGCCGATCACCTCGGTCACCAACGGCGTCCACGCGCCGACCTGGGTGGACCCGCAGGTCGTCGAGCTGGCGGCACGCGAGCTCGGCCCCGAGCGGATCGAGGACGCGATGCAGCTGGGCGAGGCCCGGCGCTGGAACGGCATCGAGGCCATTCCCGACCAGGAGATCTGGGAGCTGCGCCGCAGGCTGCGGGCCCAGCTGGTCGAGGAGGCCCGGCGCAGGCTGCGCTGCTCCTGGCGGCAACGCGGAGCCGGGGAGGCGGAGTTGGCCTGGACCGGCGCGGTGCTCGACCCGGACGTGCTGACCATCGGCTTCGCCCGCAGGGTGCCCTCCTACAAGCGGCTCACGCTGATGCTGCGCGACCCGGACCGGCTGCGGTCGCTGCTGCTGCACCCGACCCGCCCGATCCAGATCGTGGTGGCGGGCAAGGCCCACCCGGCGGACGACGGCGGCAAGAAGCTGATCCAGAAGCTGGTCGAGTTCGCGGACGACCCGGCGGTGCGGCACCGCATCGTCTTCCTCCCCGACTACGACATGGACATGGCCGCGAAGCTCTACCCCGGCTGCGACGTCTGGCTCAACAACCCGCTGCGCCCGCTGGAGGCCTGCGGCACCTCCGGGATGAAGGCCGCGCTCAACGGCGCGCTCAACCTGTCGGTGCTGGACGGCTGGTGGGACGAGTGGTTCGACGGCGAGAACGGCTGGGCCATCCCGACCGCGGACGGCGAGAGCGACGAGGACCGACGTGACGAGATCGAGTCCGCCGCGCTCTACTCGCTGATCGAGCAGCAGGTCGCGCCCCGGTTCTACGACCGGGCGGCGGACGGCGTGCCGCGCCGGTGGATCCGGATGGTCCGGCACACCCTGGTCACCCTGGGCCCGAAGGTCGTCGCGGGGCGGATGGTGCGCGAGTACATCGAGCGGCTGTACACCCCGGCGGCGGAGGCCCACCGGGCCCTCGCCGGTGACGGGGCGTCAGAGCTGGCGTCCTGGAAGCAGCGGGTGCGGGCGCACTGGCCGCAGATCCGGGTCGAGCACGTGGAGGCCACCGGACCCGGCGCGGACGCGCCCGAACTGGGCTCGACCCTGTCGCTGCGGGTGCTGGTCTCGCTGGACGGCCTCGACCCGAGCGAGGTCGAGGTCCAGGTGGTCTCGGGCCGGGTGGACGACTCCGACGTGATCACGGACGCGACGGCCGTCCCGCTCAAGCCCGCCGACCGGGCGGACGTGGACGGCCGCTGGCGCTACGAGGGGCCGCTGCCCCTGAACCGCACGGGCGCCTTTGGCTACACCGTCCGCATCCTGCCGAGCCACCCCCTGCTGGCCTCGGAGACGGAGCTGGGACTGGTCTCGGTGCCCGCCGAGACGGCGGGGCTGGAGGCGGGCGTGCTGCGCTGAACGGCCGCACTGCCGCGACCCTCCGTCAACTGCGGCGGAGGGTCGCTCCTTTGGGGTGAACGGGGGGCGCACGGGCTCTGCGATTCGCGCGCCGGGAGCGCGGCGACGGTCTAGAGTTCCGCGTGTGATGGGAGACGACTCCGGGCACACGGAGGCGCAGCTCGCGGATCTCACCGGGGTCGATCTCGACACGCTGTGGGAGCTCCGCGACGCCGCGCTGGACGCGTCCGTGGCGCGCATGCTGGCGCGCATCGACAACGCTCGTTCCAGCTTCGGCGGGTACAACCCCCAACGCGAGGGCTGACCGTGCGCCCGCACGTCCTGCCCCGCGCCGACCTGGAGGAACTCCTCGCGGCCCGCGGCAGTGCGGCGGCGGTGCGGCGGCTGGCCGACAGCGAGTGGAGCTGGCGGCTGCAACTGCTCACCGCGCTGCGCCGGGCGCTGACCGATGCGGGGCGGGACTACACGGACGCCTGGCAGCTGCTGGGCCGCGCCCAGCGGACCGCGCCGGGGCCGGTGCGGGAGCTGCTGCTGCACCCGGGCGTGGGCACCTGGGCGGCGCACGCGCTGCGCCTGGTCCGTGGTTCGGCGGTCTCTCCGCACCCCGGGGACGTCGAACCGCGCCGGCTGTACGCGGTCGCGGCGGCGGCCGCCGCGGTGGCGGGACTGGAGGGCCGGCTCGCCGTGCCCGCGTGGCAGGGCACGGTGTCGCTGCCGTCCCTCGGGCTGGCCGTGCTCGCGGACCCGGGCGGAGCGCGCGAGGAGTGGAGCGAGGCCGTCGTCGCCTTCGGCGGCGGCGCGGCCCGGGTGGCCGGCGCTGCCGAGTGGCTGCCGCTGCGTCAGCTGGGAATCGGCACGGCGGTGTTGGACGACGTGGATCCGTACCGGGGCCTGCTCCGGGCGGAGCTGCCGCAGCGGCTGTCCGACGCCGACTGCGAGGAGTGGCGCGCGGTCGCGGAGGCGGGCCTGGAGGTGCTGCGGCAGGTCGATCCGGACGCGGCGGAGGCGATCGTCGCCGGGCTGCGAGTCGTGGTGCCGCTGGCGGCGGCCGAGCCGCACCGGCCCCGCAGCGCCAGCTCGGGTGACGCCTTCGGCGCCGTGCTGGCCTCCTTCCCGGACAGTGCCGAGCAGTTCGCGGCCACGCTGGTGCACGAGTTCGCCCACAACCGGCTCGGCGCGCTGTTCCACCTCCAGGACTTCTACGCCGAGGGGGACGGCCGGCTGCGGTACGCGCCGTGGCGTGACGACCCCCGGCCGCTGGGCGGACTGCTGCAGGGCGTCTACGCCTTCACGGCGGTGGCCCGCTTCTGGCAGGCCCGGGCGACGGGGGGCGACCAGCTCGCCCGGTTCGAGGCCGCGCTGTGGCGGCGGCAGACCCGGCGCGCGCTGGAGTCCCTGGCGGACGACCCGGCGCTGACCGGTGCGGGCCGCCGCCTGGTGGCCGCGCTGACGGCGGAGTTGGCGTCGCTGCCCGAGGGAGGGCAGACCTCCCCGGCCGCGAGCGACCACGCCGCGGCCTGGCGCGCCTGGCACCTCGCGGTGCCGCGCGAGCAGGCCGAAGGCCTGCTGCGGCGGTACCGGGACGGCGCGGAGCGGCCGGAGCCGGAGCTGACGGCGGATCAGGCCGTGGTGGTCCCCGCGCCGGCCGCCGCGGACTTCGACGCGCGGGCGGTACTGGCCCGCCACCGGCTGACGGGAGCGTGGCCGCCCCCGTCGGTCGGTGGAGCGGTGCCCGGCGACCGGGAACTGGCGGAGCGTCAGCCCCGGTCCGCCGCCGAGGCCTACCGGGCCGCGCTGCGGGACGACCCGACCCACGTGCCCGCCCTGGTCGGCCTCGGCCTCGCCCTGGCCGAGGAGCGGACGGAATCCGACCCCACGGCGCTGGCCCTGCTGCGCCGCCCCGAACTCGTCCTCGCCCTCGCCCGCCACGGCGCTCCCCCCGAACCCACCGCCACCTGGCTCGGCCACGCCCTCCTCTCCCCGCCCCCAGTCCCCACCGCGAACCCCGGCCACTGACCTCCTGTCTGCCGAGCGGCGGGGGCGCTCCCCCGGGCACCCGCGCTCGTGTGCCGCAGGCGGAGCCGCGCTGCGCGCGTTGCTGGGGCCCGTGGTCCCTGTCGGCTCGGCGTCGGCCGGGCACAGGGGCCCCATGTTCGGCCGCGGTCCCGCCGGAGGAGGCCGCCGGACCGTGCTTGGGTGTGGGCGGCCGCCCCGCCTCGCCGTCGGCGGAGCGGCCGCGCCTTGCGGCTGCGGTTCTGCCGGAGGCAGGGTCGGCCGGGCGGAGCCGCTGTGGTTCTGGGGAGCGGCGGGCGTGCCGAAGGCGGGGCTGGCGCCTCCCTGTCGCCGGAGGCGAGGGCGGCCACGCGTCGCGGGCCACCGCGCTGGCGCGGGAGGCCGGGGCGGGCCGGCCGCCGTTGGGGGTGCCGGGGAGGGGGTCAGAGGGGGAGCGGGTCGATGTAGCAGTTGGCGCGGGTCCAGGCGGCGAAGTCTGCGGTGGCGGGGTGGGTGGGGCCGAGGACGCGGCGCATGGCTTCGACGGTGGCGGCGTGGTCGGCGAGGGCCTCGTCCTCGCGGCCCACGGCGCGCAGGTCGAGGGCGACGTTCGCGCGGGCGGCCAGCGTGGACGGGTGCTCCGGGCCGAGGATCTCGCTGGAGCGGGCGACCACGTCCAACCCCCGCGCCAGGGCCTCCTCGTGGCGGCCGAGCGCAGCGAGATCACTGGCCAGGTTCGTCTCCACCACCAGCGCCAGGACGTGGTTCCGCCCCAGCCGCTCGCTGAGCCCGGCGAAGGCCGCCTCGTCCTGCTGCAGCGCGCCCTCCGCGTCCCCGGCCAGCCGCAGCGTGATCGCCAGGTTGGCGAACGCGGAGCGGGTGTGCGGGTGTTCGGCGCCCAGGGTCTCCGCGAAGCGGGCGGCCGTCTCCTTGGCCAGCGAGGCCGCGGCCTCCAACTCGCCGGTGTGGCGCAGGTCCACGGACAGGGCCAGCGCGGACGCCATCGTGTCCGGGTGCTCGTCGCCGAACCGACGGCGCATCAACTCCAGCGTCCGCTCCGACAGTTCACGGGCGCCCTGGTGGTCCCCGGCCTTGCGGCGGGCCACCGCGAGCACCCGGCGGGCGTGCAGGGTCGCCTGGTTGCTGATGCCGAGCAGCTGCTCGTGCAGCGCGACGACCTCCTCCTGCCGGTTGCGGGCGTGCTCGTAGCGGCCCAGCTCCCGCTGGTCGATGCTCAGACCGTTCCGGGTGAGCAGCGTCTGCTCGTGGTGGGTGCCGAACAGTTCCGCCTTCTGCGCCCAGGTGCGCCGGTCGAGCTCGTAGGCGTCCTGGAACCGGCCGACCAGGCGCAGGCTGACGCCGAGGTTGTGCGCGGCGTTCAGAGTGACCGGGTCCTCCTCGTCGAAGGCCCGCAGCGAGAGCTCGTGCACGGTCCGCGACATCTCCAGGGCGGCGTCGAAATCGCCCTTGACCCGCAGGTCGGCCGCCACCGCGCTCATCGCGTCCAGGCGTTCCTCGCGGATCTGCGAGGGCCGCAGCGCGCCGGGGTCTCCGGGCGTCTGCTTCTCGTAGTGCCGCAGGGTGCGGTTGTTGAGCTCGGCGGCCTCCGCGTAGCGGCCGTTGGCCGTCAGCACGAAGCCGAGCCACCACGCCATCCGCAGCGTGTGCTGCTCGTCCTCGCCGAACTCCGCCTTCCACACCTGGTAGGCCTCGGTGGTGAACTCCAGGGCGGTGCTGTGGTCGCCCCAGCGCTGCAGGTACTTGGCCACGTTGAGGACCAGCTCGCGCACCCACGGGTCCGCCGAGCGGATCGCCTGGGAGGCGGCGACGTGCGGATACAGCTCCGCGTAGCGCTCCCAACTGCTCGGGGACTCGGGGTTGCGCGGGTCGGCGGCCGACAGCAGCATGTGCGCGCCCTGCCGCATGCGCGCCTGCTGACTTTCCGTCATCCGGTTGACCAGCGCCGCCTGCACCAGGCGGTGCATCTGCACCGCCTTGGTCCGCGGGTCGATGCGGGCCAGCGAGTAGCGGGAGATCTCCCGGATCGCCAGGCTCAGCCGCATCTCGTCGGCGAGGGCGCGGTCCAGCTCCGGGGTGATGCCCGCCCGCTTGGGCCCGGTGAGCAGGCCGCGCGGGATCGGCTCGGGCGCGAAGAAGGCGCAGACCTGCAGCAGCTGGATGGCGGCCGGGTTGATCCGCTCGACGTGGTCGAGCGACACGTTCCAGGCCGTGGCCGCCGACTTCTGGTAGTCGAACGGCGCCGAGAACTGCAGCAGTTCGGACTTCTTCTCCTCGAACAGGCGCAGGTACTCGTCGGCGGACATCCCCGTCTCCGCCCGCCACGCCGCCGCCTGCTCGATGGCCAGCGGCAGGTCGCCGAGCGCCTCCGCGAGCCGGTCCGCGTCCTCGTCGCTGAGGTCCTGGCCGCGGCGGCGGAGCAGCTCCTTGCTCTCGTCGCGGGTGAACACCGTGACCTCCAACTGCCGGGCCACGTGCTCCCAGTGGGGGTAGCGGGAGGTGATCAGCACGGAGCCGGTGCCGGTCGTCGGCAGGAACGGCGCGATCTGCTCGGGGCTCTCGGCGTTGTCGAAGACGAGCAGCCAGCGCTGGTAGGGCTGCCCGGTGCGCAGCGCGTCGAGCACCGCGCCGACGGTGGCGCCGGGCTCCGCCTCGGTGATGCCGAGCCGGCGGCCCAACTCGGCCAGCGACTGCGTGATCTGCGGGGTGCGCTCGGACGGGATCCACCACACCAGGTCGTACTCCCCCTGGTGCCGGTACAGGTACTCGACGGCCAGCTGCGACTTGCCGATGCCGCCCAGCCCGTGCATCGCCTCCGGCAGCACCGCGGTGGCCCCGTCCGCGAGCCGCTCGTGCAGGGTGGACAGAAGCTCCGCCCGACCGGTGAAGTTGCGGTTCCGGGGAGGGATGTTGCCCCAGATCGCGGGTGCGGTGCCGGTGCTCGTGGTCATGGAACCTCCCCCTGCCGCCGGTCGTCGCGCTGTGCTCGGCGGTGTGTCAACGGGCCCTGCCGGGTGTCGAGTTGGTTGTTCCCCGTCAGGGGCGGGCAAAGCGTGCGGCGGCGGCTCCGCCCGGGGGCCGTCGAGGACGGCGAGCACCTCCGCCAGCACCCGCAGGTGCGGCGCTGGACCTTCCGGCCGTCCGGCCCGTTCCGGTCGGTCCAGCACCGGCGCGAACAGCGGGCGGTCGGGCGAGCAGACCGCGTCCACGGCCCGCCAGGCCAGCTGCGCGTCGGTGCGTCGGCCGTAGCCGAGCAGCGCGGCCCGCGCGCCGGGACGGAAGTCCAACGCCCCCGCCTCCGCGTCCGGACGCGTCTCCGCCGGGACCAGCAGCCCGTGCGCCAGCAGTGGCATGACGTCCAGCGGAGCGCTGCCGGGCACCAGCCGGCACAGCTGCGCGGTGATCGCGGGCGTCACGGGGACGGCGGCCAGCAGCACGCCGAGCGCGAAGGCGGTCGGTGAGGCCGTCGCGGCGAAGGCCCGGACGGCGTCCCGCACCGGGACCGGACCAGGCTGACGGGGCGGGCCGTCGGTGGCGGGGCGGCAGACGGTCAGTTGGACGGTCCGCCCGCCGGACAGCAACCGGTCCCAGGCGGCGAACCAGCGCGGCTCGGCGTGGAGCAGCGGCACCACGGGACCTGCCCCGACCTGCAGCGGTTCCTCGTCCGGGAGCTGCTCAAGCCGCCAGTGCAGGTTCGCGGCCCCGGGGCCGGGCGCCCGCAGCCGGGTCCGGGCCGTCGCGGGACCGGGCACAAGTGGCACGGCGTCAGCGGAGAGCAGGACGGCGGCCGTCGGCCCCGAGCGGCCCCAGCGTCGCAGCAGCTCCAGCGCCGTGCCGTCGCGCCAGCGCGGGCTGAGTCCGTCGGTGAGCAGCAGGCGCACCGTCCCCGGCGGCAGCTCCTCGGCCGCGTCGAGGCCGAGGAGCCCCGGCTCCGGGCCGCGGGAGCGGAGCAGCCGCAGCAGCGCGCGGACCAGGCTCTCCCGGTAGGGGGAGCCGGCCCAGCTGTCGTCCACCACTGCCGTCGGCACCGGCGTCACCGCCGGGTCCTGCGGATCCGCTTGGCCGGGTCGTCCCAGAGCAGGGCCAGGTGGCGTGCGAGGTCGGCGTCCACCTCGTCCAGCGTGACGCCCGTGTCCGGATCGGCCGCCGCCCGGCGCAACTCCCAGACACGACGCGGAAGTTGCGCGGGCGGTCCGTCGAGCAGGGAGCGGATCCGGGTCTGCACCAGCGGATCCCAGCGCCCCTCGCGGGGCCACAGCGCCACCGGCACGCCGGCCAGCACGACGTCCTGCAGGTTCCGCTCCCAGCGGCGGCCCGGGGCGCCGGAGAGCACCGCGACCGAGCCGGGGACCTGCTGGGCCGAGGGCATCGGGACCCGGAAGTCCTCGCCGCTGTCCCAGAGCACCGAGGCCCGCTCCGACTCGACCAGGGACGTCCAGCCCGCCGTCCACAGGCCGTAGAGGCTCTCCTGGTCCGCCTCCCGGTCCCAGCTGCGCAGCACCACCGGGTAGCGGGCGCCGAGCGGCGGCTGTCCCGGACGTTCCAGCCGCTCCACCGCCAGCGGCAGCAGGCTGACCGGGAGCAGGAAGGCGACGATCAGCGGCAGCCGCCCGTCCTCGTGCGCGGGCTCCACGGTCCCGATCAACCGGTCTACCTCACGGGCCAGTTGGTCCTCGCGCACGGAGCGGCGCGGGGTCGGGATGGGACGCCAGCCGTGGGCGTTCTGCTGCAGGTGGCCCACCAACTGCAGGTGACCGCTGCGCAGGCCGTCCGGCAGCAGCTCCAGCACCACTGTCGGGGCGAGGTCCTCCTCGCGCGGCCGGGGCAGCCCGAGCATCTGGTCCCGGTACAGGTCGATCGCCTCCCCCAACCCCAGCTGCACCGCCCACTGCCGGTTGGCCGCCTGCAGTTCGCCGCAGGTCTCCGGGGCCGAGGCGTGGGCGAGCTCCTCGACGAAGCGCATGGCGTAGGGCAGGCCCTCGGTGGCGGCGTTGCGGCACAGCAGGTGGGTGAACGCATGCCAGGCCGTCGCGCAGTGGCCGGGCGGATGCTCGGAGCCGTCCTGGTTGACGGTTCGCCAGAAGGTCTTCGTGGTGGGCCAGTCGATGTTGGGCAGCGCCGAGGCGTCGAGCGGGAACGCCTGCAGCCGGGCCCGCATGCCGAGCCAGTCCTCGATCCGGCTCACCAGCGGGGACGCCAGCGAGTCCCACTCGTCGGCGCGGCGCAGCAGCCGCCGGTTCAGCCGCTCCTCCTGCGGCGACATCCGGGCATGGGCCCGGACGATGGCCCGGATGCCCGGCGGCTCGTCGCCGAAGTCCGCGACCAGCGCCATGGCCCTGGTGTCGGCCGTGCCCGGCCCGTAGTCCAGGGCGGGAGCCTTGCGCAGTTGCCGGGACACGTCGTGGGCGAGCAGCCGGACCATGCCGGACTCGGCCAGCAGCGGCGAGCCGGCCAGCACTCGTTCGAACTCCTCCTGCAACGCGGGCCGGAGGTCCGGCGGCGGCTCCGGCGGTGTCAGGTCGGGCTGGTGGCAGGCGGCGAAGGCGGTGCTGAAGTGCGGGTCGGACGGGAGCGACCGGGTGTCCGCGACCAGCAGCTGGTCGGCCTGGTCGGGGACGGAGACCACCAGCGCGAGCAACTGGCCCTGGCGGTCGAGCACCGGCCCGCCGGACATCCCGTGCCAGCCGTCCGGAGTGGTCAGCCCGGACGTCAGCCGGACCCGCAGCCGGTCGTGGGCGGACCGCTGCCGGTAGGCGGGGAGCAGCCGGCCGTCGCCCTGGAACACGTCGCGCTCGCCGCCGGGCATGGTGAACTCGTAGGGCAGGCCCAGGACTTCGCAGTCGCGGACGTCGGCGCCGGGCGGCGCGTGGCCGCGGTCGGGTTCCGCGGGCGGGGTCCAGGCCCGGTCCACGACATGCAGCAGGACCATGTCGCGCTGCCGGTCCCGCCAGCACACCTCGGCGCGGAACCAGGCGGAGCCGGTGTCCTCGGCGGCCGGGCGCAGCCGCACCGACCAGCTCAGCCCCGGTCCGGTGGTCCCCTCGGGCACCACATGGGCGGCGGTCAGCACCGCGTTGCGGCCCAGGACCCAGCCGGAGCCGAAGCGGTACTCGCTGCGGGCGGGGGATGCCCCGGAGGCCGGCTCGGCGGGGGCCGCGGTGCCCTCGGCGTAGATCTCGACCAGGCGTCGGGAGACCGTCACGCGTCACTCACCGGGGCTCGGGCAGCGCCCCCTGCGCGAGGGCACTCGGCGGCGGAACGGCCTCGTTGTCGCTGACCTGGAAGTGGCCGGCCGGCTTGAGCAGCAGCTCCACCCGGTGGCCGCGGCGCCGCCGCCAGAGGCCGCGCGCGGTCGCGCCGACCAGGTACCAGCGCAGCCCGGCCTCGCCGTTCGCGCTCACCTCGCCCTCGACCTCCAGGGTGACCCGGACCTCCTGCACCGCGAAGTGCGGCCCCGCAGCGCCCGGTTGCCGGGCCTGCCGCTGCGCCTCGGCGAGGTCGGCCCGCAACTGCTCCACCGCGGCGGCGAGGGTGACCGCCGGTCCTCTGTGCGCCATTCGTCCCCCCGGGCCGATCTGACGGTGCGTCGGAAACTCGGAAGGCAACCATGGCACGGAAGGGGACCCGCTGTCCCCCCGTGGCTCGGGGTAACCCACCGGGCATTCGGAGTTTTCCCGGAAGCAACGTTCCGGGGCTACCGCTCGGGCGTTCCTCCGTGCAGACTTCTACGCGCGTCGCGCAGCGCGCGTAGAGTTGCAGGATCTGACGGGAGTCCAGATGTCGTTGAAGCGCAGGGAGTTCGTGGCCGGAACCGCCGCCGTCGCGGCGGGAGGCGCGCTCGCCGTGGGCGCCGCGGGCAGCGCCCACGCCCAGGAGCCGGGGGACTGCGGACACAAGCCGAAGACCTGGTCCTTCACGGTGCTCGGCACCACCGACATCCACGGCCACGCAGTGAACTGGGACTACTACACGGACGCCACGTACACCGACAAGGCGGGCAACACCGTCGGCCTGGCCCGGATCGCCACCCTGGTCAAGCAGATCCGCGAGGAGGTCGGCCCCGAGCGCTGCGTGCTGATCGACGCGGGCGACATCATCCAGGGCACCCCGCTGGCCTACTACTACGCCCGCGTCGAGCCGATCACCGCGGGCGGCCGCAAGGCACCCAAGCACCCGATGGCGCTGGCGATGAACGCCATGAAGTACGACGCGGCCGCGCTGGGCAACCACGAGTTCAACTACGGCATCGACACCGTCCGCGCCTTCGAGCGCCAGTGCGACTTCCCCCTGCTCGCCGCGAACGCGATCGACGCGAAGACCAACCGCCCGGCCTTCCCGCCCTACCTGATCAAGCGCCTGCGCACGCCGCACGGCCCCGACATCAAGCTGGGCATCCTCGGCCTGACCAACCCGGGCATCGCGATCTGGGACAAGGACAACGTCTCCGGCAGGATGACCTTCAACGGCATCCCGGAGCAGGCCGCCGTCTACGTGCCCCGGGTCAAGAGCGCGGGCGCGGACGTGGTCGTGGTCTCCGCGCACTCGGGCATCGACGAGGCCACCTCCTGGGGCGACCAGCTGCCCTACGGCGAGGACGTCTGCGGCCAGGTCGCCGCCCAGGTCCCGGACATCGACGCGATCCTGGTGGGCCACACCCACAAGGAGGTCGCCCAGCGCCTGATCACCAACACCGCGACCGGCAAGACGGTCGTGCTCTCCGAGCCCTACTGCTGGGGCTACCGGCTCACCCGATTCGACTTCGAGGTGGAGCTGGTGCACGGCGAGTGGCAGGTCACCTCCTGCACCTCCTCGGTGCTCAACAGCAACACGGTGGACGCCGACCCGTACGTCACCAAGCTGGTCGAGGCCGAGCACGAGGCGGTGCGCAGCTACGTCAACGCCACCATCGGCACCTGCACCGAGGACCTGTCCATCGCCCGGGCGCCGTTCCAGTGCACCCCGATCATCGACCTCATCGGCAAGGTCCAGCAGGACACGGTGGCGGCCGCGCTGGCCGGCACCTCCTACGCCTCGCTGCCCGTGCTGGCCCAGGCGGCCCCCTTCAACCGCACGGCCGATCTCCCGGCGGGGACGGTGCGCTGGCGCGACGCGGCGGGCCTGTACATCTACGACAACACCCTTGAGGCCAAGCTGATGACGGGGGCTCAGCTGCGGGACTACCTCGAGTTCACCGCCCAGTACTTCAACACGCTGGCGGTGGGCGCCCCGCTGGACGAGAGCAAGCTGACGAACGCCAACAACCGCCCCGACTACAACTTCGACGAGATCTACGGCCTGGCCTACGACATCGACGTGTCCCAGCCGGTGGGCTCCCGGATCTCCAACGTTACCTACAAGGGTGCGGCCCTGGACGACAACCAGCAGTTCGTGCTGGCCGTCAACAACTACCGTGCCAACGGCGGCGGCAACTTCCCGCATGTCGCGGCGGCGCAGGTGGTGTGGAGCAGCTCGGCGGAGATCCGGAACACGATGATCTCCTGGGTCCAGTCCAAGGGTGAGATCAACCCGAAGGACTTCTTCCTGAACGGCTGGAAGCTCGTCCGTGCCGGAGTGCCCCTGTACGCGTAGTCAGTTGCAGCCCCCAGGGGCGCGAGGCCGGTGACCTTGCGGCTCCGCCGCGTGGTCGCGACCAGCCCGTCACCCACGGAGGTTCGACCCGAGTGCGGGACGGACCTCCCTGAGTGGTGGGCTGGTCGCGTTGGGGGCATCTCCCGCCGTGGGGGCACCCCCGGCCGAAGGCTGCGGGAGGGTGGGGGATCCTCGCGCCCCTGGCGGCCGGGCCGCCTCAGGCGCGCGCTCTAGACCAGGCTGTCCTTCCAGGCCTGGTGCAGAGCGCTGAAGCGCCCCTCGCCGCCGATGAGTTCAGCGGGGCTGCCGTCCTCCACGATGCGGCCCCGCTCCATCACCAGCACCCGGTCCGCGATCTCCACCGTGGAGAGACGGTGGGCGATGATCACCGCGCTGCGACCGGCCAGGACCGTCGTCATGGCCTCCTGCACCGCCCGTTCCCCGGGCACGTCCAGGGAACTGGTCGCCTCGTCGAGGATCAGCACGCCCGGGTCGGCCAGCAGGGCGCGGGCGAAGGCCACCAACTGCCGCTGGCCGGCGCTGATCCGGCCGCCGCGCTTGCGGACGTCCGTGTCGAAGCCCTCCGGCAGCCGGCTGATGAACTCCCAGGCGCCGATCGCCTTGGCCGCCGCCTCCACCTCCTCCCGGGTCGCGTCGGGCTTGCCGATGGCGATGTTCTCCGCGACCGTGCCGGAGAACAGGAAGGACTCCTGGGTCACCAGCACCACGCCCTTGCGCAGCTCCGCGGTCGGCAGGTCACGCAGGTCCACGCCGTCCAGCAGGATCTGACCCTGCGTCGGGTCGTAGAAGCGGGCCAGCAGCTTCGCCAGCGTCGACTTGCCCGCGCCGGTCGCGCCGACCACCGCCACGCTCTGGCCGGCCGGGATGGTCAGGTCGAAGCGGGGCAGCACCTGCTTGCCGGTGCGGTAGCTGAACTCCACGCCGCGGAACTCCACCGAGCGGCCCGGTGGGGCGTCCTCCGGGCGGGCGGGGAGCTCGCGCGGGCTGGTCGGCTCGGGCACCGTGGGCTCGTGCGCGAGCAGGCCCGCGATCTTCTCCAGTGCCGCGGACGCGGACTGATAGCTGTTCAGGAACATGCCGATCTGGTCGATCGGGTCGAACAGCCGCCGCAGGTAGAGCACGAACGCGGCCAGCACGCCCAGCGCCAGGGAGCCGTCGGTCACCAGGTAGGCGCCCCAGAGCACGATGCCGGTGATCCAGACGTTCGCCGTCGCCCGCGAGGAGCAGACGAAGCGGGCCATGGAGAGCATGCCCTGCGCGTTGGAGCGGGCGTAGTCGGCGTTGGCCTCGCCGAAGGCGACCTCGTTGGCCGCCTCCCGGCGGAAGGCCTGGACCGGGCGGATGCCGTTCATGGTCTCGGTGAAGCGGACGATGACCGTGGCCACCGCCGTCCGGGATCGCCGGTAGATGGCCTGCGAGCGGCGTCGGAAGGACCGCGTCAGCAGGTAGATCGGCAGGAACGAGGCCAGCGAGGCCAGGCCCAGCCGCCAGTCCATGACCACCAGCAGCACGGCGATGTAGACCAGGGACAGCACCACCGACAGGAGTTCCTGCAGGCCCTCGGTGAGCAGTTCGCGGACCGTGTCCACGTCGCTGGTGGCGCGGGAGATGATCCGGCCGGAGGTGTAGCGCTCGTGGAAGTCCAGGCTCAGCGCCTGGGCGTGGCGGAAGATCCGCCGCCGCATGTCCAGCAGGACGTCCTGGCTGATCAGGCCGGACAGCCGGATGAAGGACCGCTGCAGCAGCGTCGCCAGCGCGGCGCAGCCGAGGTATCCGGCGGTGACGGCCACGAGCGGGCCCCAGTCCCGGTGGTCCCGCAGGGCGGGGATGGCCCGGTCGATGGCGACGGAGACCAGCAGCGGGCCGACCTGGAGGGCGGCCTGCTGCACCACGATCAGCACCATCGCCAGCAGCACGCGCCGCTTGTGCGGGGCGAGCAGCGAGCCCAGCAGGGCCCTGGGCGCGCCAGGCGGGACCGGGATGTCGTCGGAGTCGGCGGGTGACGCGGCGTCAGGCCCCGCGCCGTCGCCGGGCGTTCGTTCGTCCTCGGCTTCCAGCAGGTCTTCGGTCTCGGTGACGCTCACCGGGCCAGGCTCCTCTCACCGCTCATCAGCTCGCGGTAGGCGGGACAGGACTCGAGCAGGTCGTGGTGGGTGCCGACGGCGGTGATCCGGCCGTCCTCCAACAGGGCCACCCGGTCCGCCAGTTGCACCGTGCTCGGGCGGTGCGCGACGACCAGGGCGGTGGTGTCGGCCAGGACCTCCCGCAGCGCCGCCTCGACCAGCGCCTCGGTGTGCACGTCGAGCGCGGACAGCGGATCGTCCAGGATCAGGAACTCCGGGCTGCCGACGACCGCGCGGGCCAGCGCCAGGCGCTGCCGCTGGCCGCCGGAGAGGCTCAGGCCCTGCTCGCCGACCTGGGTCGCGGTTCCCTCGGGCAGGTTCCGGACGAAGTCGGCCTGGGCGGTGCGCAGCGCGCGGTCCAGCGCGTCGTCGTCCGCGTCCGGGGCGCCCATGAGCACGTTCTCCCGGACCGAGGCGGAGAACAGGGTCGGCTCCTCGAAGGCCATGGAGACCAGCTCGCGCAGCCGGGGCCGAGGGAGGTCCCGGATGTCCACGCCGTCCAGGGTGATCCGGCCGCCGGTCGTGTCGTAGAGCCGGGGGACCAGCGCGGTGAGCGTGGTCTTGCCGCTGCCGGTGGTGCCGACCAGGGCCATCGTCTCGCCGGGCCGGACGTGCAGGTCCACGCCCTGGAGCAGGTCCGGCGAGTCGGCGGGGGCGTCGGGGTAGCGGAAGCGCACGCCCTCGAACCGCAGGCCGTCCCGACGCGGCGTCAGGTCCGTTGCGGCCGGCCGGTCCCCGGCGTCGGCCAGCGGCGCGTCCAGCACCTCGAAGAAGCGGTCGGTGGCGGTGGCGGCCTCGTTGCTGTAGGCCAGCAGCCAGCCCAGCGACTCGATCGGCCAGCGCAGCGCGAGCGCGGTGGACAGGAAGCCGACCAGGGTACCCGCGGTGGTGTGCCCCTCGGCCACCTGCCAGACGCCGACCGCCAGGGCCGTGCCCAGCGCCACCTCGGGCAGACCGACGATGACCGCCCACAGGTTGGCCAGCAACCGGGCCTTGAGCAGTTCGGTGCCGCGCAGCTCGACGGCCTGGGCGCGGTAGCGCGCGGCCATGGTGCGGTGGCGTCCGAAGGACTTGAGGATGCGGATGCCCAGCACCGACTCCTCGATGACCGTGGCCAGGTCGCCGTTCTGGTCCTGCGCCTTGCGCGCGGCGGCGGAGTAGCGCCGCTCGAAGTAGGAGCAGAGCACCACCAGCGGCGCGGCGGGCAGCATCGCGATCACCGCGAGCTGCCAGTCGAGGCTGAACATGATGCCGGTGCCGACCAGGAAGACGGTCGAGTTGACGATCAGGAAGACCAGCGGGAAGGCCAGGAACAGCCGGATCGTGAACATGTCCGAGGTGGCCCGGGAGAGCAACTGCCCGGAGGCCCAGCGGTCGTGGAAGGAGACGGGCAGCCGCTGCAGCCGGGCGTAGAGGTCCCCGCGCATCCGCCGCTCCAGCACCGCGAGCGGCTTGGCCAGCATCCAGCGGCGCAGGCCGAACAGGCCGGCCTCCAGCAGGCCGAAGAGGAGCAGCAGGGCGCACGGCGCCCAGAGTGCGGCGGTGTCCCGGTGGGCTACCGGGCCGTCCACGATGTGCCGCAGCACCAGCGGGATCAGCAGGGCGGAGAGCGAGGCCAGCAGCGCCGAGACGGTGGAACCGGTCAGGTACCAGCGGATCGGGCGGGCGTAGGGCCAGAGCCGGAGGAGGGAGCGGATGGTGGACCGAGGGGCGGCGGGGGTGTCGTGTTGCGGCATGAGCTCGGCATCCGGGTCGGGGGCGGCCTTGTGGGCAGGATCGGGCATCGTCAGTGAGCGTACGGCGGACCACTGACAGCCCTCACCTCAATTTCCGCCCCTTACCGGAGCCCCGGCCCGAGCCCTGCCCGAACTCTCAGCTCGTCGCCGGGAGGTGGACGAGCACCCTGCCCGAGTTGTCCAGGATCTCCATACCCGAGATGTCCGAAGGACTCACCGAGGTCGAGGCCGGCACGGTCGCGGACGACGAGTACCCCGAACCCCAGGTCCCCGCCGTCTCGGTGACGCCCTCTCGGGAGTGGACGACCAGGCGGCAGGTGATGCCTGCGGGCAGGTTCCCCAGCGTGAGCCGCACGTCGGTGCCCCAGGCCTCGGGGGTCAGCCGGGCCGTGGCGCTGACGTGGGTGCTCGCGTCGGTGGCGGACCAGACACCCGCGGCGGCGGGGGGCGCGTTCCCCTCCTGGCGCGCGCCCACCGAGTACACCACTACGCCGGTCACCGCGGCCGCCCCCGCGAGCGCCGCGGCGAGCAGCGCGCGCCTGCGGCGCGGCCGTCGGCCCGGACCGGTCACCACATGCGCACCTGCGGCGGCCGTCGTCGGGGCCGTCGCGGAGGCCGGGGCGACCGGGCGCGCCGGCGTCAGGCTCTCGGCCTGCTCGGCCGTGTCGGGCAGCTCCTCGAACGGCGTGTGCCGCAGCAGGCCCGGCAGCGGGGCGAGGTGCAGCAGTTCCTCGCGGCAGTGCGCGCAGGTCCTGATGTGCCGCTCCAGCGCGGTGCGCTCCTCGGGATCCAGCGCGCCGAGGACGTACGCGCCGAGCGCCACGCTCTCCTGACACTGTGTCATCGGGAGGTCACCCCCTTCTCTTCCAGAACGCTGCGCAGTGCCCGCAGGCCGTAGTAGCAGCGGGACTTGACGGTCCCCGGCGGCACCCCGAGGTGCTCGGCGGCCTCGGCGACGGTACGCCGCAGGTAGTACACCTCCACCAACGCCTCCCGGTGGTCGGGGCTGAGCCCCTGCAGGGCGTCCAGCATCTGCCAGCGCTCCAGCATCCGGTCCAGCTCCGCGCTCTCCGCCTCGGCGGCGGGCTCGGGGGCGTCGGCGAGAGGAGTCTCCGCCGGCCGGGCCCTGGCGCGCCGGTAGGCGGAGACGGCGAGGTTGTGCGCGACGGTGTGCAGCCAGGGCGCGGCGCGCTCGGTGTCGAGGGCGTCGCGGTGCTGCCAGGCCCGCAGGAAGGTCTCCTGGGTGATGTCCTCCGCGCGCTGGTAGTCACCTCCGGTGAGGGACAGCACCCGCCCCAGCACCGCGCGCCCGTGGCGCGCGTAGAGCGCGCCCAGGAACTCACTGCCGCTGACCGGGTCCATGCCCCTAGTACGCCCCGAGCACGGAAACGGTTCAAACGGTGGGGACTGCCCCCTCCGGGGCGCGAGGAACTGCGCGAGCAGCGCACCACCCGGGGAGGTTCGCCCCCTATGTACGGGCCGGACCTCCCTGGGCGGTGGGCTGCTCGCGCAGTTCCCCGCGCCCCGGAGGGGCTGCATGGTTGCTCGCGCTCTCGCGCTCTCGCGCTCTCGCGCTCTCGCGCCCTCGCGGCGGAGACGTAGGTGTCTGCGGCCGCGCGCCCCTGCGGGGGCTGTGTGGTTGCTCGCGCCCTCGCGGCGGAGACGTAGGTGTCTGCGGCCGCGCGCCCCTGCGGGGGCTGTGTGGTTGCTCGCGCCGCCGCGGCGGAGCCGTAGGTGTCTGCGGCCGCGCGCCCCTGCGGGGGGGTTGCGTGGTTGCTCGCGCCCTCGCGGCGGAGCCGCATGTGTCTGCAGCCTCGCGCCCCCTATGCGGGTGCCACGGAACGGAGGAGAAGGAGGGACCGGCCCGGGAGGGTGAGGGTGGTGCCGGCGGGGTGTCGGGCGTCGGAGAGGCCGGACTCCTGCGCCGTGTCGAGGACGACCTCGTAGCGCTCGGCCCACGGTCTGCCGGGCAGGGTGAAGGAGAGGGGGCGGTGGTGGGCGTGCAGGATCAGCAGGAAGCTGTCGTCGGAGACGACCTCCCCCCGGGCGTCGCGTTCGGCCAGCGCGCCACCGGAGAGGTACATGGCCAGGGTCTGGCTCGGTGCGTACCAGTCCGCCTCCGTCATCTCCACGCCGCGCGGGGTGAACCAGGTCAGGTCCCGCAGGCCGCCGGGGTGGGCCGGGCGGCCGGAGAAGAAGAAGCGCTGGCGCAGCACCGGATGCTCCCGGCGCAGCCGGATCAGCCGGGAGGTGAGCGCGAACAACGGGGCCCACGCCGGGTCGTCGCGCAGCGACCAGTCCAGCCAGCTCGTCTCGTTGTCCTGGCAGTAGGCGTTGTTGTTGCCGCCCTGCGTCCGCCCGAACTCGTCGCCCGCCAGCAGCATGGGCACTCCGGTGGACAGCAGCAGGGTCGCGGCCAGGTTCCGCAGTTGACGGCGCCTCAGCCCGGTCACCTCCGCCGCGTCGGTCTCGCCCTCCGCGCCGCAGTTCCAGGAGCGGTTGTCGTTGGTCCCGTCCCGGTTGTCCTCGCCGTTGGCCTCGTTGTGCTTGCTGTTGTAGGAGACCAGGTCGCGCAGGGTGAAGCCGTCGTGGGCGGTGACGAAGTTCACCGAGGCGTACGGCCGCCGGCCGCCCCGCTGGTAGAGGTCGGACGAGCCGGCCAGCCGGTAGCCCAGCTCCCGCACGTCGGGCTGGGCGCCGCGCCAGAAGTCGCGGACGGTGTCGCGGTAGCGGTCGTTCCACTCCGTCCACAGCGGCGGGAAGTTGCCCACCTGGTAGCCGTCCGGGCCCAGGTCCCAGGGTTCGGCGATCAGCTTGACCCGGCTGAGCACCGGGTCCTGGCCGATCGTGGCGAGCAGCGCGCCGCGCATGTCCACCCCGTGCGGGCCGCGGGCCAGCGCGGCGGCCAGGTCGAAGCGGAAGCCGTCCACGCCCATCTCGGTCACCCAGTACCGCAGGCTGTCCGTGATCAGCCGGACCACCTGCGGCTGGGCCGCGTCCAGGGTGTTGCCGCAGCCCGTGTAGTCCGCGTAGGCGCGGCGGTTGTGCGGCTGCAGCCGGTAGTGGCCGGCGTTGTCGATGCCGCGCAGCGACCAGGTCGGGCCGCCCTCGCCGCCCTCGGCGGTGTGGTTGTAGACGACGTCGAGGATCACCTCGATCCCGGCCGCGTGCAGCGCCCGGACCATCCGCTTGAACTCGGTGACCTGCTGCCCGCGGGTGCCGGTGGCGGCGTAGCCGTTGTGGGGCGCGAACCAGGCGATCGAGTTGTAGCCCCAGTAGTTGCTCAGCCCCCGCCGCTGCAGGTGCTCCTCGGAGGCGAACTGATGGACCGGCAGCAGTTCCACCGCCGTCACGCCCAGCCGCACCAGGTGCTCGATCGCGGCGGGGTGGGCCAGTCCGGCGTAGCTGCCGCGCAGTTCCGGCGGTACGCCGGGGTGGCGCATGGTGAAGCCCTTGACGTGCAGTTCGTAGAGGACGGTGTCGGCCCACGGGGTCTTCGGGCGGCGGTCGTCCGCCCAGTCGTCCGGGTCGTGCACGACGACCGCCTTGGGGACGTGGCGCGCCGAGTCCCGGTTGTCCCGGACGGTGTCCGCGACGTCCGCCTCGGGCCAGCCGCGGACGTGGCCGTACACCGCGTCGTGGATCCGGAACTCCCCGTCCACGGCCCGGGCGTAGGGGTCGAGCAGCAGCTTGGCCGGATTCCAGCGGGCGCCCGTCCAGGGGTCCCAGCGGCCGTGCACCCGGAACCCGTAGCGGGTGCCGGGGCCGACGCCGGGGACGTGGCCGTGCCAGATCTGGAAGGTCTGCTCGGCCAGTTGGTGCCGGGTCTCGTGGCCGTCCTCGTCGAACAGGCACAGCTCGACGGCTTCGGCGCCGCCCGCCCAGAGCGCGAAGTTGGTGCCCGGCCGGCCGTCCGGACCCTGGTGGTAGCGCGCGCCCAGAGGCTGCCAGGAACCGGGGAGCGCCGGAACCGGGGCGGGCCGCTCCTCGGCTGACGCGTCGTCACCCAACAGGTGCAGCGCGCCCCGCGCGTCCCCGTGCCCGTTCTCCTGCGGCACCGCCATCGAGCCCGCACCTCCCCGGTCGGGGGTGTCCCGTCCCCGGACCTCTGTTGTTCGTTCCCCCGAGCGGCGACCTTGCAACCCCGGTGCCGGTGTGTGTGCCCCGGTCGGCGTCCCGCCGGCCGAGCGGGATCGCGCAGTCCCGCCTCTCCCGGGCGACCTGACCGGAATGTCCGTAACCTCCCTGCTCGCAGGCTCGTTGGAGGGCATGTGAAGGCGTGGCGGGCAGTGGCGGTCGGTGCGGTGCTGTGGGGACTGGCAGCGTGCGGAGCAGGGCCGGCGCCCACCGGGGGCTCGGACGCCGCCGCGGCCGCGCAGGCGGTGGTCACGCTCACCCCCGGCGACGGCGCCACCGACGTGCCGGCCCGGGGCGGCGTCCAGGTCACGGTCAGGGACGGTCGGCTGACGCAGGTCACGCTCCGCTCCGACGACGGCTCGGCGGTACTCGGCACCCTGGCGGCGGACGGCGCGAGCTGGCGTCCGGACGGCAAGCTCGCGCCGGAGACCCGGTACACGCTCGACGCGGTGGCCACCGACGCGCGCGGCGCGCAGGCCGCCAAGCACGCGGTCTTCACGACCTTCGTCCCCACCCACACCTTCGTCGGCTTCTACACGCCCGAGGACGGCAGCACCGTAGGCGTCGGCATGGAGGTCTCGCTGCGGTTCAGCAGGGCCGTCGACGCGGCCGAGCGGGCCGCCGTGGAGCGGGCGGTGCAGGTCACCGCGGTCCCCGCCGTCCCGGTCGTCGGGCACTGGTTCGGCGGCGGCCGGCTGGACTTCCGCCCGGAGCACTTCTGGTCCCCGGGAACGAAGGTGACGCTCCGTCTGGCACTGCGGGGCGTCGAGGGCGCGCCCGGCGTGTACGGCACGCAGGACCGGACCGTGCACTTCACCGTCGCCCGCTCCCAGATCAGCACCGCGGACGCGACGGCCGACCGGATGACCGTGGTCCGCGACGGCCGGACGCTGCGCACCCTGCCGATCTCCGCGGGCATGCCCGGCCACGACACGTACGCCGGGATCATGGTGATCACCGAGCAGGACCGGGTGACCCGGATGAACTCGCGGACCGTGGGCCTGGGCAGCGAGTACGACATCCCGGCCGTGCCGCACGCGATGCGGCTGACCGACTCCGGCACCTTCGTGCACGGCGTCTTCTGGCGCCCGGCCTCCGTCTTCGGTTCGCAGAACACCTCCCACGGCTGCATCGGGCTGCACGACGTCCGCGGCGGCACCAGCACCACCACCCCGGCCGGCTGGTTCTTCGCCCACTCGATCCCCGGCGACGTGGTCGTGGTCACCCGCTCCGCGGGCGGCCCGGTGGCCCCGGACAACGGCCTCAACGGCTGGAACATGCCCTGGTCCGCGTGGGTCGCCGGGAGCGCCCTGCGCTAGTGCCGGCGGCGTCGGGCCGGGCCTCCACTGAGGAAGCTCCCAGGTGGACGGGATATGCTCCGTCCGGATCTCGCACGCGCCCCCGACACGCGCCGCAGGAAGTTCGTCCGCGGCTGCAACTGAATCGGTGTGCCAGCGCGTTCATAGAGGTGGACATCCGGGAGGGGAGAGACGGTTGAACGCGGCACGTCGTAACGGGCTGACGGCCCTGGTGGCCGGTGCGGTGCTGGTGCTGGCGACCGCCTGCGGCGGCAGCAGCGGCGGCACCACCACCACGGGCAGCGCAGGCAGTGGGTCGAGCGGTGGCAGCGGCGGGGACTCCGCGACCAGCAGCCAGGCGCCGGCCAACTCGGCCGCGCAGCTCAGCATCTCGCCGAAGAACGAGGCGACCAACGTCGACACCCAGGGGGCGCTCAAGGTCAGTGTCGCCTCGGGCAAGCTGACGACGGTTCAGGTCACCTCCGACGACGGCGGCAAGGTGGCGGGCAGCATATCCGCCGACGGCGTCAGCTGGACGCCCACCTCGAACCTGAAGACCTCGACGCACTACAACGTCGTCGCGACGGCGCAGGACGCGAACGGCCGGAGCGTCACCGACCGCTCCTCCTTCACCACGCTGACCCCGGCCGCCACCAACATCGGCTACTTCAACGTCAACCCGGGCCAGACGTACGGCGTCGGCATCGAGGTGTCGATCAACTTCGCCAAGTCGGTCTCGCTGTCGAAGCGCGCGGCGGTGGAGAAGGCCGTCACGGTCACCGCCGACCCGGCGGTGGAGGTCAAGGGCCACTGGTTCGGCCAGAGCCGGCTGGACTTCCGCCCGGAGAGCTACTGGAAGCCCGGCACCAAGGTCACCCTGCACCTGCACCTCAACGGCGTGCAGACCTCGGCGGGCGTCTACGGCAAGCAGTACAAGGACGTCAGCTTCACCATCGGCCGCTACCAGGTCTCGGTCGCGGACAACACCGCGCACACGCTGAAGGTCTACAGCGCGCCCGGCGTGCTCCGGCGGAAGCTGCCGGCCAGCCTGGGCGACCCGCAGCACACCACCTACAACGGGAAGATGGTCATCACCGAGAAGGACCCGGTGGTGGACATGAACTCGCAGACCGTCGGCCTGGGCAACGCCTACCGGATCAAGGACGTCCCGCACGCGATGCGGCTGACGACGTCGGGCACGTTCGTGCACGGCAACTACTGGCGCCCGGTGTCGGTCTTCGGTTCGGAGAACACCTCGCACGGCTGCGTCGGCCTGCACGACGTCAAGGGCGGCGGCGACCCCACGACCCCGGCGGCGTGGTTCTACAACGCCTCGCTGATCGGCGACGTGGTCCAGGTCGTCAACTCCCCCGACAAGGTCGTCTCCCCGGACAACGGACTCAACGGCTGGAACATGAGCTGGAGCGCCTGGACCAGCAACTGACGCCCCGCCGGGGGCGCGAGGATCCTCCCACCTTCGGGCGGGAGGTGCCCCCACCGCGAGCAACCCACCACCCGCGGAGGTCCGGCCCGATC
>NZ_JBHSQJ010000039.1:0-6878 GCF_042658505.1 Streptacidiphilus monticola
GCCTGGCTTCAGGGACTCCACAGAACCGGGGGCAGCTCAATCCTTCACCCGCGCTGGCACGGTGGACCCTTCCACTCCACAACCCGGGGGGATCCCTTGTCGTACCCGCAACCACCCGGCGACGAGCCGCCACCAACAGGAGTCACCTACACCCGGCCGCCCGAGCAACAAGCCGCGCTCGACGCCCAAAACCGCAAGAACCGCAGCAAAGGCTGCGGCTGCCTCGCCCTCGTCGCCACAGTGATCGGCATCGGCATCGCCGCAGCGGCCGGAGGCGGCGACAAGACCGAGAACACCGCCTCCAACCAAGCCAACCCGAACGTAGGCATCAGCACCACGAAGGTCATCACGACCAGCCCCAATCCCAAGCCGACGGCCCCGAAGCCCACGCCCACCAAAGCCGACCCGAACCTCGCCCTCAAGCGGGCCATCACCAGCTGGTGGAACGGCGGCGGCAGCGACAAGGCCTCCGCCATCGAAACGGACTTCAACAGCATCACAACCGACTCGGGCAACCAGGACGTGAACGGGCTCGACAACGACTGCTCCAGCCTGTCCGCCGACGTCACCGCCGCCCAGGAGTACCGGCCCATCCCGGACAAGGCGGCGCAGTCTCACTGGCGCAAGGCGCTCAACCTGTACGCGAGCGCCGCCTCGGACTGCCTGATTGGGATCGCCGGCAACGACGCCAGCTTGATCGTGAAGTCCAGCCGGGAGATCGGCGCTGGTGTTGCGCAGCTCAACCAGACCACCGCGCGCATCACGGAAATTGCTGCCCTGTAGGCGCGAAGAGGCCCGCCACACATGGAAGGGGCGGGCCAGACGCGAAGCGCGAAGCCTCCGGCAGCATTGAAGCTCGCCACAGTCGGCGACTACTGGTGAAGGAACGCGGGCACTGCGGCTTCCGGGGGCTGCGGCGCCAACGGGCACGAGCGGGCACAAAGTGCCGCCCGGGCCGCGAACCGTCCCTCCCATCCCGGGCGGCGCGGAGAGAGCGGGCTGGTCCGAGTCACGGGGCCAGCCCCGCTCGAGCATCGGCGGCGTACAGTCGGATCATGGGTAGACAGGCAGCCACAGCTCTCTACGTGCTCGCCCTGGTGGCCGTTGTGGTTGGTGTGGATGTCCTGTTCTTCCGGCATCAGTTCTGGCCTCGGCTGATGGCCAACGTGGGCATCGTCCTGGTGTTCTGGGCGTTCTACCTCAGGTTCTTGAAGCACCCGTGACACACGGGACCGGGCTCGGCACGTCTGGACGCCCGCCACAGGTGTGCACTACAACCTGCCCATGGGTAACCGTGGGCAGTTCTCACGAGCCGGGGGCAGAACGCCCCGCCGGCTTCTGACCACCCGGGCGGAGGAGAGCGTCCCCGCCCGCAGCGGCGGGAGGCGTCCGCCTCCTACCCGTGGTGCTGCCGAAGCAGCCGGGCTACATCAACGGCCGAGGGCCAGCACGACATCGAGGGGCAACACGGCCGAACCCCGACCGGGTGACGGTCCGCGCTCCGGCGAGTCCTCGCGCTGACCTCCGCCAACTGCCACAACTTGCAAGCCCGCCAACCCGTCACGCGGTCATCGAGGCTTCGCACTGTGTCCTCTGGGAGGTGTTCGGGGGCACCGTGGCGGTCACGGGCCCACCGCCGAGGTCTCCCCCATGTCCCGGCGTGGCGGTCAGGAGGCCAGCACGACGATCTTCCTCCCGGAGTTCAAGCCCTTCTCGAGGTGGCGATGGGCTTCGACCACCTCGTCGAGGGAGAACTCCTTGTCGTAGACGGCGGGCCGCAGCGCGCCGAGGCGCACGCCGGCGGCCAGGAAGGCCGCCATGCGCTTCACGACCACCGGGTCAAGGGTGTGCTCGAAGCTCTGGTAGGTGAAGATCGTGAGCGGCGGCCCGACCGGGAACGGCGTGGGCCGAGGGTCCAGGAAGCCCGCGACGACCAGGGTCCCGCCGGGGCGCGCCGCCTTCAGGAGGTCCTGCTGGCCGGGGCCCCGGACGAGGTCGAGGACGATGTCCGCGCCGATCCCGCCCGTGTGGCGGGCCACGGATTCCGCGATGTCCTCGTCCTCCGTGGCGATGACCGCCGCGGCTCCGGCCGCGAGCAACTCGTCCCGCTTCCCGGCCTGCCGGGTGAGGGCGAGGGGCACGGCACCGATCTGGTTGGCGATCTGCATCGCCGCCCGGCCGACCCCGCCGGACGCGGCGGTGATGAGGACGTGGTCGCCGGGCCGCATCCTCGCCTTCTCGATGAGCGCGCCGTAGGCGGTGGAGTAGGCGACCCAGACCGCCGCCGCCTCCGGGACGCCGAGCCCGGCCGGTCGCGCGACGACCCGGCCGACCGGGAGCGTGGTGTACTCGGCGTAGCTGCCGCGGACGCCGGCGTCCGGGACGGCAGCGAGGATGACCGGATCCCCGATCTCGAACCCGGTCGTGTCCGGGCCCAGCGCGTCGATGACGCCGGTTCCTTCGACGCCGAGGCAGGCGTGCGGCAGGGGCACAGGCGCGGGCGCCGTGCCCGACCGCATCATCAGGTCGAGCGGGTTGACGGCGAACGCCTCCATCCTGACGCGGACTTCGCCCGCCGCGGGCTCGACGACGGGCTCTTCGACGACGTGCAGGACCTCCGGTCCGCCGAACTCCTCGAACACAACGACTCGTGGCATCGTGACTCCTCCGCATCCGCAGCTGGTCGGTCGCTTGAGGACGACGCTACGGACCGGCTGGTTACCTCCTGGTACCTTCGATGTCCATGCAGAACGTGGACGGAGCAGCATCCCTGGTCGACTGCCCCACGCGTCTGGCGGTCGAGATCATCGGCCGACAAGTGGGCGGTGCTGACGCTCTTCGGACTGAGCCAGAAGCCCCGCAGGCACGGCGAGCTCGCCGACCTCATCGGCGGCGTCTCACGCAAGGTCCTCACCCAGACACTGCGCCGGCTCCAGCAGTACGGCCTCGTCCACCGCGACGCCCAAGCGGCGCATCGCGTCGAGTACAGCCTCACCGAACTCGGCCGGACCCTCATCGAGCCCATCGAGGTCCTGACGGACTGGGCGCGGGAGTACGGAGGCGCCATCGCCGACTTCCAGGAGGCGGCGGAAGCGGCCACGCCAACCCGGGCGCGCCGGGAGAACTGAGCGTTCTGGCCGGCGGCCACGCGCGGTGCCACGTCAGTTGTGCGCTGACTGCTCGCCAAGAGCTGCGGAGAGCGCAGCCTGAAGCCCGGGGTCCTCGGTCGCCGTCATGAGGCGGTGGGCAACCGGCCCGATGCGCCACCCTGAGTCGTGGTCGAAGGGAGGTCGCACCCCTGAGCACGGCACTCCCGGCGCAGGAACTGAAGGAGGTCACCCACCTCCACGGCCTGGCCCGGTTCCGGGTGCCGCACGACTGGGCCGTCGCGTCGGCGGACGGCGTCACGACCGCGGACGCGCCCGGACTCGGCCGGCTGTCCCTGCGAGCGCGCATCGTCGACGAACACCCCACCGCGCCCGACGATCCCGGGGTCGGCCTGCGCAACGGTGGCACGCTCCACGTCGCCGACTCCACCGCCCCGGCGCCACAGGGCTCGACCCGGCGCATCCGACGCTGGGACATCGTTCAGCCGCTGGGCGACCAGGTCCGCCTGTTCACCTTCACCTTCGACTACGACGCGACCGGACACCATGCCGAGGCCGTGGCCGTGCTGGACCGGGAGATCCGAACGGCCGAGCTGGGATCCCTGTAAGGGAGCAGCCCTTTCGTCGACGCGGCGCTGCTGGGCTGCCGGGCACGGCCGTCGACACCACACTCAGTCCACGGACGGCCCAGCAGCCGCATCGGGCGCCAACGCCAGTGAGCCGGACGCGACTTGGAGCCGCACCACATGGCTGGACGCCGCGTTCTGCGCCACCTGGACCGCGACCGAGGCCGAGGCCTGCTGGGTGGTGACGGCGTAGCCGTCCGGGGTGGTCGGAACCCGAAGGGCGACGGAGGCCGACTGCTCGGTGACGCGCAGACTTCGCGGCGCGGCGCTGAAGGACAGGTCGGCGCTGCCCGACATCGCGGACAGGGCGACGTCATCCGTCCGCAGGTCGGTGGCGACGATGCGGGCCGAGGACGCGTCGATGTTCAGGGCACCTGACAGGGACTGAAGTTGGGCCTGTCCGGAGACGAGGCGCAGCCGGACCGCGGTGCGGGCGGGCACCTCGAGCGCCAGGTCTCCCTGGCACGCGACCGTCGTGCCCTCGGCGTCGGCGCAGACCAGCGACACCGAGCCGTCCCCACCCCGGAGCTGGACGTGGGCGACCGGCGATCCCTCCGCCGGACGGAAGGAGCCGCTGAGTTCGTCGCCCGGGCTCCCGCTCAACGTGACATTGGCGGAGGCCAGTTGCAGCTCCAGGGCCTCTGCAGACCCACCCTGGAGGCTGAGCCGGCCGGCCCCGCCGACCGCCTGCCCTTCAGGGTGGACCGTCCCGCCCGCGTCCGACTCGTCGAGCGCGACGCCGCCGCACACAACCGCCGCCGCCACAACGGCGGCGCCCAGAGCGAGGAACAGCCGCTGACGGCGGCGTGGTGCGCCGTACGCGCGTGAGGCTTCGGTCATGCCGCCCGCCTTCCCCACTCCCTCGGAGATACGCGAGCGGGCAGGCGAACTGACGGCGACTCAGCACCGACGTGCGCCAACGACCCGCCGCGCATGCGTTGCTGACGCAGGGGTAGGCGAGCGGGCGATCGCGAATCGACCCGGTGCCGCTCTGCGCACCTGAATCCTCATCGGAGTCCGCCCATGTCGTCGTCTCAGTCGGAGTTGCGCCCGGTGCAGGCGCTGCGTCGAGCCACCGAGCAGCTCGCAGCGCTGCTCGGGCGGGCGCCTGAGTCGGTGTCCGCGCTGCGCCGGTCGCAGGACAGCTGGGAGGCGGACGTGGAGGTGCTGGAGCTGGAACGGGTGCCGGATTCGACCAGTGTGCTTGCCAGTTACCACGTGGTGCTGGACCCCGACGGCGAACTCGTCAGCTACGAGCGACGCCGCCGCTACACCCGGGGTCAGGTCGAGCGGGGCTGAGCAGCGCCGGACCGGAGGAAGGACCGGACCGTGACCATGGCTACGCAGCAGATGGCGCCGACGCCTGCCCGGAAGACGGACGGCGGCCTGTACGACATCCTCGAGTTGATCCTCGACCGGGGACTGGTGATCGACGCGTTCGTCCGCGTCTCGCTGGTGGGCATCGAGATCCTGCGGATCGACATCCGCGTGGTCGTCGCCAGCGTGGACACGTACCTGCGCTTCGCGGAGGCCTGCAACCGCCTGGACCTGGAGAACAAGGGCGGTGCGACCCTGCCGGACCTGGTCGGCGACACCACCGAGAAGATCGGCCACGGCAAGACCAAGGGCGCGCTGTCGGGCGCGATCGAGAGCATCGCGGACTCGTTCAGCCGCGGGGCCGAGGACGACGACCAGGACAAGGAGCAGGCGGCGGAGACCCGGCCTCGCCGCAGCAGCTCCCGCAGCCGCAGGACGGAGGAACAGTAAGTGTCCGCCCTGTACCTGTACGCCGTCCTCGGCGGCGACCACCCCGCGCACACCGACGGACTGAGCGGCGTGGGATTTGCCGCACCCCCTGTACGCATCGTGCGGGCCGGCGACGTCGCCGCCGCCGTCAGCGACGTCGCGGAGACGCTGCGGCCCAAGCGTCGGGACCTCAACGCGCACCAGCAGGTGGTCTCCGCACTGTGGCAGCAGGGTCCCGTGCTGCCCATGCGGTTCGGGACGCTGGCCGACGGCGAGGAAGCCCTGCGCACCGATCTCGCCGCCCGGGCGAACTCCTGCCTCGAGCAACTCGCCGACCTGGACGGCAAGGCCGAGTTCCACGTCAAGGCCGTCGAGGACGAGGACGCGGCGCTGCGAGGGGTGCTGTCGGCGGAACCCGCTCTGGCCGAACGCAGCCGTCTCGTGGCGCAGTTGTCGCGGGACGAGCAGGTGGCGTTCGGGGAGGCCGTGGCCCATCGGCTGCAGGCGCGGCAGAGCGAGATCGGCGCCCGCGTCCACGCAACGCTGGCTCCGCTCGCCGAGCGGGTCGTGGGCGGTGAGCCCACCGCCCAGGCCTTCTTCGCCTGCAGCTACCTGGTGACTCCCGAGCGCAAGGACGACTTCGCCGGGGCGCTCAACCGAGCGACGGCGGCCGCCGGCGCAGGGGTGGAGCTGCGCGTGTCCGGGCCGCTGCCGCCCTACAGCTTCGTGTGACCGGGCCGACTCGGAGGGGATGGCCTCATGGGACTGATCACCGGCTTGCTGACGCTCCCGCTGGCACCGGTGCGCGGTGTCGGCTGGGTCCTGGACCAGGTGATGGCTGAGGCCGACCGGCAGCGGCGCGATCCCGGCCCCATCCTCGCCGAACTCGCCCAACTGGAGCAGCAGTTGCTGGCAGGGGAGATCAGTGAGGAGGAGTTCGACCGCCGTGAGGACGAACTCCTCGACCAGTTCGACCATCAGGAGTAGCCGGAGCCGTGCTCCGGCAGGAAGGAGGCGGCCGTCGTGCGGACGGACGCGAAGATAGCCGCTGCGGTGGCCGGCGGATACCTGCTGGGCCGCAAGCGGAACGCCAAGCTGGCGCTCGGGCTCGGCCTGTGGCTGACCGGGCGGAGGATCAGCCTCGACCCCGCCCACCTCACCCGCCAGCTGGCCGGACTGCCGCTGGTCGGCACCGTGCGCGACCAGATCGGCGGTGAACTCGGCGCGGTGGGCCGGAAGGTGCTCACCACGGCCGTCAGCAACCGCGCCGACAGCTGGGCGGAGAGCCTGGGCCGGCGCACCGCGTCCCTGCGGGGTACCGGGGCGGGCCAGAAGTCCGATCAGGACTCGAAGGCGGACGCCTCCCGGGCGGACGAGGAGCCGGCCGACGCCTCGGCGG
>NZ_JBHSQJ010000039.1:6910-7837 GCF_042658505.1 Streptacidiphilus monticola
CGACGCGCAGTCGGCGCAGCCCCCGCAAGCGGGCCGCAGCCACGGCGGCGTCGGCGGCGCGGGCCACCCGGTCGCGGGCCGGCCGCGCCACGAAGGAGCGTGCCTGAGATGTCGACCGCGACGAAGGCCCTCGGCCAGGCAGCCGCCCAGTACGTGGAGGCCCGGCTGGAGCAGGGCGTCAAGGACCTGACCGAGCGGCTCGAATCGGGTCTGCCCTCCGTCAGGCCCCGCCTGCCCAAGCCGCACCTGCCCAAGCCCCGGCTGCCCAAGGCGTCGTCACCGCGCTCCGCCTGGGAGCGGATCAGGCGGTCGTCCTCCACGCAGAGCGGCGACACGCCCGTCACCATCGTGGAGAACCTCGTCATCGGCGTGCCGGTGGACGTGGCGTACGACCACTGGGTCCGCTTCCGCGACACGCCGCAGTGGAGCCGCGGCGTCCAGGAGGTGGAGGAACTCGACCAGGACACCACCCGCTGGCGCGCCCGCATGCTCGGGGCGAAGCGGGAGTGGAAGGCGACCACCGTCGAGGAGGTCCCCGAGCAGCGCCTGGCCTGGCGCAGTGAGAGCGAGGACACCCGTCTGCGCGGCGTGGTGACCTTCCACCCGCTCGCCGAGGACGCCACCTTGCTCGTCCTGGTCCTGGAGTACCACCCCAAGGGCGTGCTGGAGCACCTGGGCAACCTCGTGCGCGCCCAGGGCCGGCGCGTCCGTCTGGACCTCAAGCGGTTCCAGGCGTTCGTCACCTGGCAGGACGGCTCCGGGGCCGACGCTCCACCCGGGCAGGCCGGCAGCACGGACTCCGACGAGGAGTCCGCGCCGGAGCCGCCCGGGTCCGAGGCGGCCCGCGCCGACCGGTCCGAGGAGGACGAAGGGTGAACCAGCCCGCCTACAGCTCCGCCTTCGCCGCCCCGCCGGCTCCGGCCGGCG
>NZ_JBHSQJ010000039.1:7852-44446 GCF_042658505.1 Streptacidiphilus monticola
GCGTCCCTCGCGGACATCCTGGAGCGGGTCCTGGACAAGGGCGTGGTCATCGCCGGTGACATCAAGATCAACCTGCTGGACATCGAACTGCTCACCATCAAGCTCCGCCTCCTGGTCGTCTCCGTCGACAAGGCGAAGGAGATGGGCATCGACTGGTGGGAGCACGACCCGGCCCTGTCCTCCCGTGCCCGCCCGCAACTCGAGGAGGGCGGTGAGGCATGACACTGCTCTACACCTACGCCTTCACTGCCCCCGACCCCGACGCCCGCCTGTCCTGGGCTGATCTTGTCGGGGTCGGCGGCGCACCCGTCCGGCCGCTCCCCCTCGGGGACGTGACCGCCGCCGTCAGCGACGTTCCCGAGCGGGTCTTCGACGAGACCGCGCTGCGACGCCGACTGGAGGACCTCTCCTGGCTCGAGGCCACCGCACGCGCCCACGACGCTGTCGTCCAGGCCCTCGCCGCGCACGGCACGGTGCTGCCGCTGCGCCTGGCCACCCTCCACCGCGACGCCGGGAGCCTGCGCGCCTCGCTCGCCGAATGGCCCGATCTGCCCGCCCGCCTCGGCAAGCTGACGGGCTGCCAGGAGTGGGCCGTGAAGATCGACGTGCTCTCCTCCCCCGACGCCGTGCCTGCCGCATCCGCTGCCGAGGACGGCCGCTCGTACCTGCGCCGTCGGCACGCGCAGCGCCTGGGCGGCAAGGCCCGCGAGGCAGCGGTCGCGGAACTGGAGCGGCGCCTGCCGCAGGAGCTGGCCGGGGTCGTCACCTCGGTCCGCGCGCTGACCCCGCAATCCGGTGCTCTCGCCCGCAGTCGACGCGGCGTCAACCTCGTCAACCACGCCTACCTGGTGCCCCAGCGCCACAGCGAGCAGTTCCATGCCCGCGTCGAGGCGCTGGCCGCGCACCTGCCGGACGGCGTCGCGGTGGAGGTCACCGGGCCGTGGGCCCCCTACAACTTCAGCGCGCCGTGACCGCCCTCCCCGAGCGGACGAGCCTCGCCGTCGAGGCGTCGCGTCCCACAGCCCTGGTGGACCTGCTGGACCGGCTCCTGGACGGCGGCGCGGTCATCCTCGGCGACCTCACGCTGAGCATCGCGGACGTGGACCTGGTCCACGTGTCCCTGCACGCCGTCATCCGCTCGCTCAACGACACGCACCCCTGGCAACCGTAGGAGACAGGCATGTCCGCACCGCGCCGACTCGAACTCGAACCCGACACCGTGGAACGGGACTTGGCGCGCCTGGTCCTCACGGTCGTCGAGCTGCTGCGCGAGCTGATGGAACGCCAGGCGCTGCGCCGGTTCGACGCCGGCACGCTCACGCCCGAGCAGGAGGAGCGCCTGGGAACCACCCTGATGCTCCTGGACGACCGCATGGACACCCTGTGCCGGCGCATGGGCCTGGAGCGCGACGACCTCAACCTCGACCTGGGCCCGCTCGGCACCCTGCTGTGAGCGGGCCGCCGCCGATGCGGCGAAGGCGCCGGAACCACGGCCGCGCACATACTCTTGGGCCCCACGACGCCGCACCACGTCCCCGGGGAACCCGCATGGCCGACGACACCACCCGCACCGCGACCGACCTGTACGCCGTCGCCTGGAACCACGGCACGCCCTCGCGCCGCAGCGCGCCCGAGGCCCCGATCCAGGTGCACCGCCATGACCAGCGCACCTGGATCCTGCGGCAGAGCAAGACGCTCAACTACGAGGCCCCGTTCCTGTTCCTGCTCCTCGGCACCGAACGCGCCCTGCTCCTGGACACCGGCGCGGTCGGCGATCCCGAGGCCTTCCCCCTCCGGGCCACGGTCGACTCGCTCCTGGCGGAGCACCTGGCCGCGCATCCGCGCGAGGACTACCGACTCGTGGTCGCCCACACCCATCCGCACGGCGACCACGTCGCCGCCGACGGCCAGTTCGCGGACCGGCCGGCAACGGTGGTCGTCGGCCACGGAGTCGAGGCGGTTCGGGAGTTCTTCGGCTTCACGGACGACACCTGGCCCACCGGCTCCGTCGTCTTCGACCTCGGCGGCCGTCCGCTGGAGCTGCTCCCCTCCCCCGGTCACCACGAGGCATCGGTCACCGTCCACGACCCGGCGACGGGCTGGCTGCTGACCGGGGACACGGTGCTGCCCGGCCGCCTCTACATCTCCGACGCGGCGGCCTACCTGGCCACCCTCGACCGGCTGGTCGACTTCGCGAAGACGCACGAGGTGAGCCACGTCCTGGGCTGCCACGTGGAGATGACGGACCGTCCGCGCCGTGACTACCCCCTGGGAGCTGTCCAGCAGCCCCGGGAGCGGCCCCTCCCGCTGACGGCGGCCCACCTGAGCGGTATCCGGGACGCCGTCGCCGCCCTGGGCGGGAAGAAGGACACCATCCGCGCCTACGACGACTTCGTCGTCTACCTGGAACCCGGCCACGGCCAAGCTCCGCCTCCTCGGCCGCGCACTGGCCCACCGACTGGCCGACCGCTTCCGCCGACGGTGACACCCGCGGCTCAGTCAGGCCGCGGACCCGCACGATCTGCAGGGCCGTTCCGGGGCAGGAGAACCGGTGACGCCGCGGTGACCGCAGCGGCCGGGGGCGAGCATCGGAGAGACACGTGCCTGGAGACGAAGTGAGGGAGCCGCCTGCGGCGTGGCTGCCGCCGCTCGGTCGGTCGATCGATCAACTCCTGGCCTCGGTGGAACGGTTGACGGACAGCGAGGTCCGCGAGCCGTCGCTGCTGCCGGAGTGGACACGGGCGCACGTGCTCACCCACATCGCGCGCGCCGCCGATTCCCGCACGCGACTGCTGACGGCGGCCCGCACCGGGGCGCAGCTGCCCCAGTACCTCAGCGAGGAAGAACGCTCCCGGCAGATCGAGGCGGGGGCCCGCCTGCCTGCCGCGGTGCTCGTCGACGATCTGGAGGGGGCACTTCGCCGCTTCCTGGTCATGGCCGCGGACCATCCTGCGGGCGCCTGGAAGGTGCCGGTGCGCTGGCTGGGCGGCAGCCTGCGGCCGGTCGGCGGGGCGGTGGGAAGCCTGCTGCGTGAGGTCGAGGTACACCACACCGACCTCGACATGGGGCACCGGCCTGCCGACTGGCCCGAGCAGTTCGTGGTACGGGAACTGGCTACCACCGTGGACCGGTTGAGGCGCAGGCCCGATGCCCCGGCCATGGTGCTCCACGTCGCAGGGGGCGCCGGGGCGCACGCGGTCGGCGGCGGCGCCGGGCCGCGGGTGTCCGGGCCTGCGGCCGAGCTGCTGGGCTGGCTCTCAGGACGCATCGACGGAAGCGCGCTCAGCGTCGATCCACCCGGCCGCCTGCCGCAGGTGCCGCCCTGGCGCAGCTGAGGGCCGGCCGGTGGCGGGCCATTGGGTGATCACGGCCCGGCCTTGCCGCGGGCCGACGCGATGACCGGGGTCATGCCTGCAGCTCCGGAAGGGTGTCGGCGGTGGGTGCCTGCGGGCTGCGGCGGTCGGTGCGAGCGGCGATGACGCGGCCGAGTACGGCGACGGCGAGCAGGACGGCGACGGTGCCGAGGGTGAAGGTCTCGAAGACGGTGCGCGAGACGCCCCAGGTGCCGGTGAAGTCGTAGGAGACGCCCAGGACGCGTTCGAGGACGCCGGGGAACAGGGCGATCCAGGAGCCGAGCGCGATCCAGGCGTGGACGAGGCCCAGGCTGATCCGGAAACCCCAGGCGCCGAAGGGGACTTGGTACGGTCGCGGGACGCCGGGGTGCTTCCTGCGCAGGGTGCCGAGTGCGGGGATGACGACGAGGTACGACAGCAGCAGGGTGGTGACGGCCACCGTCAGGACGACGCTGAACACCGCTGCGGTGCTGCCGCTGACCAGCAGGGTCGCGGCCAGCATGAACGCGGTGGCGGTGAAGCCGGAGACCAGGTTCATCCTGACGGGGGTGCCCAGGCGGGGGTGGAAGGCGCCGAGCGCGCGGCTGAAGAAGCCGCCGTCGGCGGCGGCCATGGCCTGCATGCGGTCGCTGACGATCATCCAGGCGCTGCCCTGGGTCAGCAGCACGAAGACGAACAGCACGCTGATCGCGCTCAGCAGCGCGCCGCCGGCGGTGCCGTAGCTGCCGAAGACGAGGACGGCGGCGTCGAGGAAGCCGGCCACTCCGGTGATCTGACGGGCCGGGACGACGGCGAGGATCGCGAAGACGGGCAGCAGGTAGCAGCAGGCGGCGACCCCTGCGGAGACGCCGATGGAGACGGGCACGTCGCGCTTGGGGTTGCGCATCTCCTCGGCGGCGGCGTTGGGGGCTTCGAAGCCGACGTAGGCGAACAGCAGGACGGGGACGAGCGCGAGGAAGCCGCCTGCGGTGGGCGAGAAGGAGGCGCCGGACAGGCCCTTGAAGCCGTGCTGGAGACCGTAGACGACCGCGGTCGCGGTGACTGTGAGCATGAGCGCGACCTTGGCGACGGCGCCGACGGTGGTGATCCATTTGCCGCGTCGCAGGGAGACGACCGCGGTGAGGATGGAGACCCAGATGAAGACGAGCTTGAAGCCGTAGTCGGCGGGGGTGCCGCTGCCCAGCCTGGTCACGTGGCCGTCCCAGGCGTGGGCGGCCGCGAAGACGAGGGAGCCGCCCAGCCACACGGGGTTGGTGACCCAGTACATGAGGGTGGTCAGCGCGGCGGCGGTGCGGCCGTAGGCGAGTTTGACCCACACGTAGGGGCCGCCCTCCTGCGGGAACGCGGCGCCGGTCTCGGCGAAGAGCAGGGCGTAGGGCACGAGGAAGAGCAGCGCGAGGACGAGGGTCCAGGTGACGGCCTTGCCGCCGCCCGTGGCGATCTGGCCGATGACGTCGGCCGAGATCACGGCGGCGACCCCGAGGGCCATGATGTCGAAGCGGCCGAGGCTGCGGTGCAGGTGCGGCACGGACTCGGTTCTGCCGACGGGCAGTTGGCCGTCGGGCGCGGGGGTGGCGGACACGGGGACTCCTCGGTGTGTGGGGAGGGGAGGCGTTCGTGCGGGGCGCGTGCGGAGTGGGGCCGCGAGGCGCCGGACCGCCTGCCGACAGCGGCGGCGGCCGGCGGGACCGTGGGGAAACCCGGGCTGCCCCGGGTGGGGGCGACGGGCGGCCCGGTGGTCCAGGAGGGGGTGCGCGGTTCTAGCGGAGGAGTTCGCCGCTGGGCCGGACGCGCTCGAGGACCTGCCGCATGGCGGTGACGACCTCCTTGGCCTCCGTCTCCGTCATGGTCAGCGCCGGCGACAGCACCAGGGAGTGCGCGCAGTCGCGGACGATGACGCCGGTCTCCCGGCGGATCACGTCCGGCAGCATCGGCTGGAGCATCGGCAGCGGCTCGCGGGTCGCCCGGTCGGCGACCAGTTCGACGGCCAGCATCATGCCGACGGAGCGGATCTCGCCGACCACGGGGAGGTCGCCGAGCTGTGCTTCCAGCTCCTGGTGCAGGAAGGCGCCGGTCGTGGTGGCACGGGCGAGCAGGTTCTCGCGCTCGATGACGGCCAGGTTCTCCAGCGCCACCGCACAGGCGACGGGGTGGCCGTTGTAGGTGTAGCCCATCGGGAAGCCGGCGTCGGCCAGCAGCTGCTCGGCGACGTGGTCCCCGAGGAGCAGCGCGCCCAGGGGGATGTAGCCGGAGGTGATGCCCTTCGCGGTGACGATGATGTCGGGGGTGACGTCGAAGTGCTGGGCGGCGAACCAGGATCCGACGCGCCCGTAGGCGGTGACGACCTCGTCGAGGATGAGCAGGATGCCGTGGCGGTCCAGCACCTCGCGCACGCGCGGCCAGTAGTCGTCCGGCGGCACGAGCATGCCGCCGACGCCCANCCGCCGACGCCCATGATCGGCTCACCGATCATGGCGGCGATGTTGCCGGGGCCGATCTCGGCGATGCGCTGCTCCAGCTCGGCGATGAGGAAGTCGGTGGGGTCCTCGCCGTTGAAGAGTTCGCTGCGGTACGGCCACGGCGGGGTGAGGTGGGAGACGTGCGGCATCATCGGGGCGAAGCCCTCGTGGTAGACGGGGAAGCCGGTGGCCGAGCCGCCTCCGTAGCCGATGCCGTGGTAGGCCTTGTGCCGGGCCAGGATCCAGGTGCGGGAGGACTCGCCGCGCCGGTGGTGGTAGTAGCGGGCCATCTTGATCGCGGCCTCGTTGCCCTCCGAGCCGCCGGAGGTGAAGTAGACGTGGCCCAGTCCGCGCGGGGCGATGGAGGTGAGCTTGGTGGCCAGCTCGATCGCGCGGTCGTTGGAGAACTCCCAGAAGCTGGTGAAGTATTCGAGCTTCGCCATCTGCTCGTAGGCCGCCCGCGCGACCTCCTCGCGGCCGTGCCCGATCTGTGCCAGCCACAGGCCGCCGGTCGCGTCCAGGTAGGAGCGTCCGTCGGAGTCGGTCAGGCGGCACCCGGATCCGGCCGTCATCACGACGCGTTCGCTGATCGAGCCGGGCAGGTAGGGGTGGATGATCCGGGCCCGGTCGGCGGTCTTCAACTGGTCCGAGGTCATCGGGGTGCGGCTCATGGCGGTGCCTTTCGTGCAGGAGGACGGGGCGTGGCGGGGCGCGGCGGTCAGCCGTAGGAGATCCAGGTGGTCTTCAGGCCGGTGTACTTGTCGAAGGCGTGCAGGGAGAGGTCGCGGCCGAAGCCGGACTGCTTGAAGCCGCCGAACGGCGTCATCGGACTGAGCGCGTCGACGGTGTTGACCGACACCGTCCCGGCGTGGAGCGCCTCGGCGACGCGGTGGGCGCGGGCCAGGTCGCGGGTCCACACGGAGGCGGCCAGGCCGTACGGGGAGTCATGGGCGAGGCGGACCGCCTCGGCCTCGTCGCGGAACTGATGGACCGTCAGGACCGGTCCGAACAGTTCCTCGCGGGCGAGCGGCGCGTCCTCGGGCAGCCCGGCGACGATGGTGGGGTGCAGGTAGGCGCCGGGCCGGTCGGGGCGGGTGCCGCCGTGGACCACCCGGCCGCCGTGGGCCCGGGCCGCCTCGACGGCGTCCAGCAGGCGCTGGGCCTGGGCCTCGTCGACGAGGGGGCCGAGCCGGGTGGCCGGGTCGAGCGGGTCGCCGGGGACGTACGCGGCGGCGTGCTCGGCCACGCGGGCGGTGAACTCGTCCGCGATGTCGGCGTGGACGAGCAGGCGGGTGTTGGCCGAGCAGACCTGGCCGGCGTTGAAGCAGAAGCCGAAGGCGGCGCGCTCGGCGGCGGCGTCGAGGTCGGCGTCCGGGAAGACCAGGTTGGGGCTCTTGCCGCCCGCCTCCAGCCAGACCTGCTTGCCGTTGGACTGCGCGGCGTAGCCCAGGAACAGCCGGCCCACGGCCGTGGAGCCGGTGAAGGCCAGCACGTCCACGTCCGGGTGCAGGCCAAGGGCCCGCCCGGCGGTCTCGCCGAGGCCGGGGACGACGTTGAGCACGCCCGCCGGGATGCCCGCCTCGAGCGCCAACTGGGCCAGCAGCAGCGCGGATTGGGGTGACTGCTCGGCGGGCTTGAGGACCACGCTGTTGCCGGCCGCGAGCGCCGGGGCGAGCTTCCAGGAGGCGAGGTCGAGCGGGAAGTTCCACGGCACGACGGCGCCGACGACGCCCAGCGGGACGCGACGCACCAGCGCCAGGTTGCCGGGCGCGGCGGGGGCCACCTCGTCGTAGAGCTTGTCGGCGGCCTCGGCGTGCCAGGCGAAGCACCCGGCCGCGCCGGGGACGTCCACGGTGAGCGCCTCGGCCACCGGCTTGCCCATGTCGAGCGAGTCGTAGAGGGCGAGTTCCGGGCCGTGCTGGTCGATCAGCTCGGCCAGGCGCAGCAGGCGCTTCTTGCGGGCGTCCGGGGCGAGGCCGCTCCAGCGGCCGTCGGCGAAGGCGGCGCGGGCCGAGCGGACGGCGTCGTCGACGTCGGCGGCGTCGCAGGCGGCGACTTCGGCGACCGCCTTGCCGGTGGCGGGGTCGGTGTCGGTGAACACGGCGCCGGAGCGGGCGTCGCGCTGCTCGCCGTCGATGAAGGCGCGGGTCTGCGGCGTCAGGGCCGCCGCCAGCTGGTGCCAGTCGGCGGCGGGTGGGGTGGGCGTGTTCATAGCGAACCTCAGGAGTCCTCGAAGGGCCGCCGGCCGCGGACTCGTCCTGCGAGGCCGGGATCAGGCGTGTGCCCGAGTTCTTTGAATCGGGAGTCAAGCAATGGTCTGGCGGTTCCGTCAATAGCCGGGTAGCTTTCCGCGTACCGGATTCGACCCACGCATCAGAGAACGGGGCGACAGTGGCACGGCCCAGGAACCAGGAAGCCCGCCGCGGGGAACTGATCGACGCCGCCGGACGGGCCATCGCCGACCGCGGCATGGCCGCCCTGCGCATCAAGGACATCGCCGCCGAAGCGGGGATCTCCGCCGGATCGGTCCTGTACTACTACCCGGAGCTCGACGACCTGGTCCTGGCCGTGCACCAGGCCGCTGTGGAGCGCTACCTGAACCGGCGTCAGGAACGCATCGACGCTCCGGAGTCTCCGTTGGACCGGATGCGCGCGGCGCTGGGGTCAGGGCTGCCGGAAGGGCCCGACGACGCCGTGCACCGGCTGCTGTTCGAGCTGCACGGCCTCGCCGACCGCAGTGCCGCGCACGCCGCGCTGATGTCCTCGCTGTACGCGCGAGAGGTCGCCCTCTACGCCGTGCTGCTCGAAGTCGGCGCCGCCAAGGGCGCGTTCACGCTCACCTGCGCGGTCGGCGACGCCGCCCGCAACCTGGTCGCGCTGGAGGACGGCTACGGCCTGCACATCGTCGCCCGCAACCCGGCCATCACCCGGGCCGCAGCCTTGACGCTGCTGACGGCCTTCGCGCGCACGATCACGGGCTGTCCCGAGCTGTAGCGGTTCCCGCGGCTCCCCCGGCGGCGAGATCCGCCGCCGTCAGCGCGAGCGCCAGCGCGCCGTCCAGCACGGCGGCGTCGGCGGCCGCGGTCGCGCAGGCGGCGGCGAACTCGCGCTGGTGGTTGACGGCCGGCAGCGAGTCGATGCCGAGGTAGGGGTGCAGCGCGCGGACCACCCGCGAGACGTTGCCCATGTCGGTCGAGGCCCGGTTCATCCGCGCCGCGGGGTCCCCGGGCGCGGCGAAGCGGCGGCCGATGCCCTCGGCGTTGCGCCGGTAGAGGGCGACCAGCTCCGCGTCGTTGCGGAACTCCGAGTACGGCGGGCTCTCCGGCTCGATCTCCAGGGCGCACCCGGAGGCAAGCGCGCCGGCGCGGAAGCATGCCTCGACCCGCGGCCGGACCCGCTCCAGCTCCTCCAGGCTGCCCGCTCGCACGTACCAACGCCCTTGCGTGCGTTCGGGGATGGCGTTCGGCGCCTCTCCCCCGCGGGTGACCAGGCCGTGCACCCGCGTGGTCGGCGGCAGTTGCTGGCGCAGCAACCCGATGCCGACCTGGGCGACGGTGAACGCGTCGGCAGCGTTGCGTCCCTGCTCGGGATAGGCGGCGGCGTGGGCGGCCCGCCCGGTGTAGCGCACGCCCAGATGGGCCACGGCGAACGGCTCGGCCTCGGCGACGTCGACGGGACCGGGGTGGACCATCATGGCCACGTCCACGCCCGCGAACGCGCCGCGCTCCAGCATGAGGATCTTCCCGCCGCCCCCCTCTTCCGCAGGGGTGCCCAGGACGGTGACGGTCAGCCCGAGGCCGTCGGCGACCCGGGTGAGCGCCGCGGCAGCGCCCACCGCCGAAGCGGCGATGATGTTGTGGCCGCAGGCATGCCCCAGGCCGGGCAGCGCGTCGTACTCGGCGCACAGCGCCACATGCAGCGGGCCGCTGCCGACGGTGGCGCGGAACGCCGTCGGCAGGTCGCAGACGCCCGGAGTCACCGCGAACCCGAGGTCGTCCAGGAGCGAGGCGGTCCACCGGGCCGCCTTCTCCTCCTCCCACGCCGTCTCCGGGTGGGCGTGCAGGCGGTGCGACAGGGAGACCAGGCGGCCGGAGGCGGCCGTGACCGCCTCCGCCAGCAGCGACCGGACGCCCTCGGACGCCCGCGCTCGGTACGGGAGTTGATGGCTCGTCATCACAGGTCCCCCGGAACGCCGTAGCTGGGGGCGAGTTCGGGCGCGAGCGCCCGCCGCACGTAGGCGTCCTGCTGCGGCTCCCACAGGCGCCACAGCGCACCGAGCTCGGCGACCGGATCCTGCTCGGTCCAGTCGACCCGCAGGTCGACCACGGGCCACGGCACCGCCTCCGCGACCAGGAGGCCGGCCGAATGGACCGGCCCCTCCTCGCCGCCCGCCGCCACACCGGCAGCCAGCGCGTCCAAGAGGCGCTGCGCGAGCGGGAGTTCCGGCTCCGCCGCGAAGGCGTCGACCATCGCCTGCGGGACCCCCTGATGCCGCAGCATGTTGCCCGCGGCCACGCAGTCCGCGCCGAGGGCCTCGGCATGCGTGCCCAGCGCGTGCTCCCCCGAGAAGGCCGCGGGGCTGCCGTCGGCCGCGACGGCCGTCAACTGCCGCCAAGCGACCAGCGTTTCGGTGTCGCTCGTGTGGCGGACGGCGTCGGCCGCGCTCGACCCTGCGGCGATCAGATCGAGCAGCCAGGGCCCGAGCCGGGGATCGGTGACGTTCTGCGTGCATGCCGCCCCCACCCCCGCCCGCACGTACGCGCAGCGGGCGGCCACCGCCGGGCTCGACGAGGCGATCGCCACCCCGACCTGCCCCGTGCGGGCGCAGCGGGCCGTCAGGGAGAACGTCACAGCAGCTCCCCGCGCTCGGCGGCCTTCGCGTACCGGATGCTCGCCGCCTCGGCCCTGCGCGAGGAGGGGATAACGGCGGTGGCGTCGATCTCCACCAGCCACTCGGGGCGCGCCAGAGCGGAGACCACCAGGCCGGTCGAGACGTAGTGCACGCCCTTGAGCCACCGTCCCATCACCCGGTAGACCGGCTCGCGGAAGCGGATGTCGGTCAGGTAGACGGTGATCTTGACGATCTCGTCCAGGGCGCTGCCGGACTCCTCCAGCAGCAGGGCGATATTGGCCATCGCCTTCTCCGCCTGCGTCTCGACGTCGCCGACGCCGACGTTCTCGCGGGTGTCCAGATCCTGCCCGATCTGGCCGCGCAGGTAGACGGTGCCCTCGGCGACGACGGCCTGGGCCAGGTCGTTGGCGAGGTTCTGCTCGGGGTAGCTCTCGGCCGTGTTGAAGCGCCGCACACGGTGATGGACCATCAGGGACCGCTCCCGGGGCTGGGTGGGGACGTTCGGCCGGACGGCCGCAGCACCACTATGGGAGCGGCCTCTCCCGGGGTAAAGCAGATCTTTTAGGGTTGGGTCATCTCCGAATCAGATGAGAGAGGAAGGCAGCCGGACATGACGGAAGCGGTCGGTTTCACACTCGCGCAGCTGCGGTACTTCGTGGTCGCGGCCGAGGCCGGCAGCATGACGGCGGCGGCCGAACGCCTGCTCATCGCGCAGTCGGCGGTGTCCACCGCGGTCTCCAACCTGGAGCACGAACTCGGCGTCCAGCTGTTCATCCGCCGCAAGGGCAAGGGCCTCGCGGTCACCCCAGCCGGAGACCGACTGCTGCTGCAGGCAAGGGAGTTGCTCACCCGCGCACGCGACGTGGCTGCCGAGGCCCGCGGCGGCGAGGGCGGGCTGAGCGGCCAGGTCCGGCTGGGCTGCTTCGTCACCCTCGCGCCCTTCGTCCTGCCGCGCCTCCTGGCGGAGGCCGCGGTCCGCCACCCCGGACTCCAGGTCGACGTCCTCGAGGGCGAGGCGGACGAGCTCGACGCGGCCCTGCGCACCGGACGGATCGACTTCGCGATCACCTACGACCTCGGCCTGGGCACCAGCGTCGTCCGCGAGACCATCGCCTCGCTCCCCGCGCACGCGCTCGTCGCGGCCGACCACCCACTGGCCGGCCGCGACCGCATCGACCTGGCCGAACTCGCCCACGAACCCTTCGTCCTGCTCGACCTGCCGCACAGCCGCGACTACTTCTGGTCGCTCGTCTCCGCCACCGGGATCACGCCCGCCGTCCGGCACCGGTCCCACAGCTACGAGGCCGTGCGCTCCCTCGTCGCCCTCGGCCATGGGTTCTCCGTGCTGCACCAGCGCCCGGCGACGGACGACACCTACAGCGGCGCACGCGTCTCTGTCCTCCAACTGGCAAACCAGCACCCGCCGTTGGACCTGGTGCTGGCCCGCATGGACGGCGTCCGCCAGACCGCCCGGACCCACGCCGTCATGGAACTGGCCCAGGAACTGCTCACCGCCTAGGTCATCTGCCAATCAGATCTCCCAAACCGAAAACCTCTATTGGACAGAACCGTCGGCGCACGCCGACGATCCTGCTGCGGTAGCCCAGTCACCCCGACACCGGACGCCTACCGCCTGGATGGAGGTTTCGAATGCCGAGCGAGAACACCGACGTCGTGGTCGTCGGGGCAGGCCAGGCCGGCGTGGCGATGAGCGAACACCTGAGCGCCCACGGCATACCGCACCTGGTACTGGAGCGGGACCGGATCGCCGAACGGTGGCGCACCGCCCGCTGGGACTCCCTGGTCGCCAACGGCCCCGCCTGGCACGACCGTTTCCCCGGGCTGGAGTTCGAAGGAGTGGACCCCGACGCCTTCGCCGGCAAGGAGCAGGTCGCCGACTACTTCGTCGCCTACGCGCGGAAGATCGGCGCCCCGGTCCGCTGCGGAGTCGAGGTCACGTCGGTCCGCAAACACGAGGGCCGCCCCGGCTTCCGGGTGGAGACATCGCAGGGCCCCCTCGACGCCCGCTTCGTCGTCGCCGCGACCGGACCCTTCCAACGCCCCCTGATCCCGCCGATCGTCCCGGACGGGGCGGCCCCCCTGCAGATCCACTCCCACGCCTACCGCAACCCGCGGCAACTGCCCGACGGCGCGGTCCTCGTCGTCGGCGACGGCTCCTCGGGCGTGCAGATCGCCGACGAGCTGCGCCGCTCCGGCCGCCGGGTCCTCCTCTCCGTCGGCCCCCACGACCGCCCGCCCCGCGCCTACCGCGGACGCGACTTCTGCTGGTGGCTCGGCGTGCTCGGACTCTGGGACGCGGAGACGCCGCCGCAGGGCGCCGAACACGTCACCATCGCCGTCAGCGGCGCCCGCGGCGGGCACACCGTCGACTTCCGCACCCTGGCCGCCGAGGGCATCGAACTCGTCGGCCTCACCTCCTCCTACGCGGACGGCGTGCTGCGCTTCGCACCGGACCTCGCGGACAACATCGCGGCCGGCGACGCCAAGTACCTCGCGCTGCTCCGGGCCGCCGACGCGTACGTCGAACGCAACGGTCTCGACCTGCCCGAAGAGCCGGAGGCCCACCTCCTCGGCCCCGAGCCGGACTGCGTGAAGGACCCCCGCCTGGAGCTGGACCTCGCCGAGGCCCGCGTCACCTCCATCGTCTGGGCCACCGGCTACGCCACCGACTACAGCTGGCTCCAGGTCGACGCCTTCGACGCGAACGGCCGCCCGTCCCACCGGCGCGGCGTGTCCACGGAACCGGGCGTCTACTTCCTCGGCCTGCCCTGGCAGTCCCGCCGCGGCTCGAGCTTCATCTGGGGCGTCTGGCACGACGCCCGCTACGTCGCCGACCACATCGCCATCCAGCGCGGCTACCTTGCGCACGGGACGGCCGGCCCGAGCAGCCTCAGGGCGCACGGCCGAGGCCGGTGAGCGAGAGCCACCGCAGACCGGTCACCGGCCCGCGGCGGCAGCCACTCCTCAGGCCCTCGTCACGGGCTCATCCCGGAGGCCTCGGCAATGCCGCGCAGGACTTCGTCCTCCTGATGGCGGCGCTCGCGGTCGCGGCGCAGCAGTTCGTGCAGTTCCTCCAGCCGCGCGGGGTCGGCGGCCGCGTCCGCGTCGACCAGGGCGCGGATGCCGTCGCCGAAATCGACCAGCTGCTTGTCCAGCTTCCCCGTGGTGAGGATGCCCATGATGGTCATCAACTCGCCCCGGACGGCATCGGTGGCGAACGGCTCGTCCTCGTCCGAGATCTCGGTCTCCCCCTGGCTCCGGCCGGAGGCCATGAAGTCGAAGACTCCCTTGATGAGCAGGCCCAGGACGCGGAACTCGTCCTCCGACAGCCGCAGCCGCAGGACGTCCAGGTACATGCGCAGCAGTTCGGTCCGCTCCAGGCCACCGTCGGATTCTTCTCCAGGTTTGCTCGCCATCCTGTGAGTCTGCCCCGGCGCCGGCCAGGGAACCCGCCTGCGTGGTGAGGCATGAGCGCACGGGCAGGAGCGCACGAGCCCGGCGGTGGGGCCGGGACGCCTGGGCCATTCGGTGGACATCCGTCCCGGAATCGCACAAGTGACTTGCTGCGATGCAAAGCTGACGGAGCGACAGGTTTCCCGGAACGGGAGGGCCGGATGAGCTACTGTCCCACCTGCAGGCGCCATACCAACGGAGCGCTCAGCTGCCCCGGATGCGGAATGCCCGCAAGAGAACTGGATCCGGACCTGCCGGAGAAGCCGCCGCCGGCATGGGCGGCCCAGGTCGCCGTCCGGATCATGCCGAGCATGGTCACCAGGCAGCCCCGCAGCCGCCAGGTCGCGCTGGCCGGCTTCTCCTTGGGCCTGCTGGCGGCCGGGCTGATCGGCGGCTGGGGTGTGGGCTCCGCGCTCGCGCCCACCCCGCCCAGCGGTGACGTGGCGCAGGCGGGCGCCGCCTCCCCTGACGTCTCCCCCGCCCCGGCGCCCCGGGGGCAGCGAGCCGGCGCGAGGGAGTCGGTGCTATCCCACACCGGAACAGGGACGGCCGCGGCACCCCTGCCCATGACGGTCACGGTCACGGTCAGCACGACGAGCATGCCGACCGCCGGTCCGGCGTCACCCTCTGCTTCACCGGCGCCGCAGTCCCCGCCGGAGTCGGCACCGACCTCCAGTGCCGCCTCGGACCCCACCTACAGCACCGCCTCGCCCGGCACCACCGTGCCGCCCTCGGCCAGCGCCTCCCCCACCGCCACCGGCGAGCCCGCCGGCACCCACCCGGGCCACGGCCGCGACCGCACCCGCCTCGAACCTGTGGAGGAGTGAACATCGGCCCTGCGGAACCCACGACCCGTCCTGGGGGCCGTGGGCCGCGGGCTCGCGGCCGGCAGTGATTTTTCCTTCGTCGCGGGCAGGCGATGGTCGTGGTGCTGCCGCACCGTCACTGTCCGAGCAGATCAAGGAGGTTGGTCGTGGAGAGCGGACTCTGGGACTGGACGCAGGCCGCCGGCTACGAGACGGGCATCGACCTCACCAGGTTTTCCGTCGAGGCCACCGACGACCGGATCGGCAAGATCGACAAGCACTCGAACGAGGCCGGCGCCGGTTACCTCGTCGTCGACACCGGTGTGTGGATCTTCGGCAAGCACGTGCTCCTGCCGGCCGGGCTGATCTCCTCCATCGACGTCGTCAACGAGGTCGTGCGCGTCGATCGGACCAGGGAGGAGATCAAGGCCGCACCCGAGTTCGACAAGGACCAGCACACCACGGACCCCGGCTACCACGCGCAGCTCGGTTCCTACTACCACCGTTACAGCGTCTGACGCGGTCGGCCGGGAGCCATGGGGCGGCGCCCCCAGGACTCCCGGCCGGGCCCCGCCGCCCGAAGCCTTACTCCGGCTGGAGCAACTGCGCCAGCCCGGCGTCCCAGTCCGCGACCCTGCCCTCCTCGCCGAAGGGGACGAGTACGGCGCTGGCCCGAACGAACTCCGCCAGCACGCTCGTGGCGATCCACAGGTGCGCACGTCCCTCGCAGCCGTGCAACTCGATGACGGTCACCGGTCCTTGGGGGCGGACGCGAACGTCGCCCAGGCCCGTCGGGCGGAACAGGCCCTCCCGCAGCAGGTCGCGGGCGAAACACCACACGGCCGGAGTCCCGGTGCCCGTGACGGTACCGGGGAAGCGGGCGACGACCTCGAAGGGTCGGTCCGCCCGGTAGCGCAGGCTCATCCAGCCGTGACCGCCGCCCTCCACCTCGAATTCGACCAGCCGCTTCACCGTGCTCCTCCCGACCCGTCTCCGTCGCGAACTGACGTCTCTCGTGCACCGTCTGCCCCATACCGTCGCTTGCAACGTCGACCGAACCGGTGAACTGCCACGCCCCGACTTCGTCCACCCCCGCAAGGACCTGTGCCCGCAGTCCGTCCCCCTCTGACGAAGGGATGTCCCGTGCCCGGCGACCGTGACCCGATCCTCCGCGCCCAGCTGACCGCCCATCACTTCCCCGCACCCGCGCAGCTGACCGCCGACGCGCTGCCGGACCTCGCTGCCCGCGCCCAGCGCATCCTGGACGAGGACGGCTTCCCGGCCGTCATCCAACTCGACTGCCACGCCGTGCAGATCGTCGACAGCATGGCCGTGGAGTTCCTGCACGGTCTGCACGTGGCCATGCGTCGATCCGACGTCCTGTTCGCCATCGGCCACCCGACGCAGGTGCTGTGCGACGCCCTCGCCGCCTGCGGCCCCCGGAACCTCACGCTGCTCACGGTGTAGGACGGCAGACGCCCGTCACGGGCACCCGAGTCGGGACGACAGAACGCCTGGGCGCCGAACGGGCCGGACCAGGTCCATCACCCGTGCCACCGAAGCCAGTTGGGCGCCGCACTCGTCGTCAGTTCGGGCCGAACGCCAGGGGCGGCCAAAGCCGCAGTTCGTTAAGAGTCTACGCGCATCTCCTTGCCCGGCCTTCCCGCTCGCGGCCACCATACGGATGGCACACATCTGTCCATGCACCGTCATGTGCGGAGGCGCATCGATGAGGAAGTGGAAGAAGAGATCGGCGAGTGTGGGCTTAGTCGCCGCCCTCGCCCTGGGCGGGGCCTCGCTGGCCACGGCCGAAGGGGGCACGCACCCCGCCAGCGGCGTCGGCTCCTGCACGCTCAGGGGTTGGAACCCGGCCACGAGCGCTCCGAACGCCAAGAGCCTGCCGCTCGGCAAGCGCCCGATGACCTACAAGCCGGACGACTTCGACTGCTCCGGCGCGAAGTTCGCGCCGCCCGGCGTCGAGTTCGCGAAGTTCCCGCAACCCAGGAACTTCTCCATCACCGACAAGAGCGTCGTACGGACGGTCGGCGGCCACCGGGTGGTCACGGCCAGCCCCACCGCGGCGGTGAACCCCCTGGCGCCGTACTTCCCGCCGTTCCAGCACTTCGTGGTCATCTACCGGGAGAACCACACCTTCGACGACTACCTCGGCGACTGCGCCACCACCGTCATCGCCGGCTGCAACGGACAGGTGCAGAGCACCAACCACATCAGCTCCGTGCCCTACCTGCACCAGCTCGCCAAGACCTACGCGCTGTCCGACTCGTACAGCACCGGCGTCCAGCCGCCCTCCGGACCCAACCACTGGTTCCTGTTCTCGGGCCAGTCCTCGTCCTCCAACCAGCAGCAGTCCTATCCCTCCACGGGAACCCAGTTCGACCGCTTCCTGCAGAGCGACAACGGTCCCTCCGACGAGGGCACCAACGCCTGTACCACTCCCTCCGGCACCAGCAGCGGCACCAGCCCCTACACGTTCGTCATGAACGGTGACATCTACTGGATGGTCAGCAGCGGCAGCGGGTACTGGAAGAACCCGGCCACCGGCAAGGCCGAGGTCCTGCCGCCGAACCGTCCCGGCACCTCGATCCCCGAGGAGCTGCACTACAACGAGTACACCTGCCAGAACCAGAGCATCCCCGACAGCACGGTCGCCTCGGACTACCTCAACTTCGTGAACCAGTACGGGATGCCGGCCTACAACTACGTGGAACTGTTCAACGACCACCCGGGGACCTACCAGGACGTCTCCGGCAACGACAGCGCGACCAACAGCATCGTCAGCTCGATCATGAGCAACCCGACGTACAAGGACAACACGCTGATCGTCGTCACCGAGGACGACACCCAGAACGGCAACAACGGCCCGGACCACGTCAGCAACACCTACCGCGTGCCGCTGCTCGTCATCGGGTCGCCGACCTACGTCAAGCAGCACTACCTCTCGCACGTGGCCTACACCACCGCGAACGTGATCGCGGCGATGGAGCGCACGATGCAGAACGTGCACTCCGGGGTCATCGACCCGAACGACAACCTGGGCTCGTCCACGTTCCCGATGACCACGGCCGACCAGGCCGCCCTCGGCGACCCCTTGGAGGACTTCTGGGTCCAGGGTTCGACGCCCCTGTCCGCCACCGCCACCGGATCGCCGACCACCGGCAACGCGCCGCTGACGGAGAACTTCACCGGTTCGGCCACCGGCGGCACGGCCCCGTACACCTACAGCTGGAACTTCGGTGACGGCACCACCAGCACGGCCCAGAACCCCAGCCACACCTACACCGCCGCGGGCACCTACACCGCGACGCTGACCGTCACCGACAGCGCCTCCCCCGCCCACACCGCCACGGCGCAGGTGACGACCACGGTCAACGCCGTCGGCAACCCGCTGGCGGCCTCCGCCTCGGCCACCCCCACCTCCGGCCAGGTGCCGCTGAGCGTCGCCTTCACCGGCACCGGCACCGGTGGCACACCCGGGTACAGCTACAGCTGGAACTTCGGTGACGGCGCCACCAGCACGGCCCAGAACCCCAGCCACACCTACAGCACCGCAGGCACCTACACCGCCACGCTGACCGTCACCGACAGCGCCTCCCCCGCCCACACCGCATCCTCGACCGTGACCATCACGGCCGATCCCATCGCGGCCACGGTGCCGGGCGCCCCGACCGGCCTGACCGCCACGGCCGGAACCGGGCAGGTCTCGCTCAGCTGGACGCCACCGGCCAGCAACGGCGGCGAGAACATCACCTCGTACAAGGTCTACCGCGGCACCGCGAGCGGCGGCGAGACACTGCTGACCAGCGGCGGCTGCAGTGGGCTGGGCGCGGTGACCTCCTGCACCGACACCGGACTGACGGCCGGTCAGACGTACTACTACACCGTCACCGCCGTGAACGGCGTCGGCGAGGGCGCGGCCGGCAACGAGGCTTCGGCCACCCCCACCGGCACCGGCTGCAAGGCCGGCCAGCTGCTCGGCAACCCCGGCTTCGAGAACGGCAGTTCGAGCCCCGCTCCCTGGACCGTGACCTCGACGCACAGCCCGGTCGAAGTCATCAACAGCAGCAGCTCCGAGCCGCCGCACAGCGGTACCTGGGACGCCTGGCTCAACGGCTGGGGCACCACCGACACCGACACCGTGGCCCAGACCGTCACGCTGCCCACCGGCTGCAGCAGCTACAGCTTCAGCTTCTGGCTGCACGTCAACACGGCCGAGACCTCCACGAGCAGCGCCTACGACACCCTCAAGGTGCAGGTCCTGAACAGCTCGGGGACCGTGCTCTCCACCTTGGCCACCTACTCCAACCTCAACCACAACACCGGATACACCCAGCACACCTTCAACCTGGGCGCGTACGCCGGGCAGAAGGTCACGCTGAAGTTCACCGGCGCCGAGGACTTCGAGTACCAGACCTCGTTCGTGCTCGACGACGCAGCGGTGAACGTCAGCTGAGTCCGATGATCTGACCGCCGATCGCGGACAGTCGGGTGGTGCACCGCGGTGCACCACCCGACGCCGCATCCGCAGCCGAAGGGCCGGGGGCCCGGCCTGCCGAGACGGCCGGCCCGCGCGCCCCGCTGAGGGAGGGATGGACGAATGGACGCACCCGTCGCGGTGAGGGCCCGCGGCATCACCAAGGTCTTCGGTGACGTCGTCGCACTCGACCACGTCGACGTGGAAATGACGCACGGTCAGATCCACGGCCTCGTCGGCCCGAACGGCGCCGGCAAGACCACGCTGCTCGGTCTGCTGCTCGGTCTGGCCACGGCCGACGAGGGCAGTCTGGAGATTCTCGGCACCCCGGTGGATCGCACTCCCAACGCGCCGGACGGCGTCTCCGGCTTCGTCGACGGCCCGGGCCTCTACCCCGCCCTGACCGCCAGGCAGAACCTCGCCACGCTCGCGGCCCTGCGCCCCGACGACACGACAGCCGCAACCGTCGAGGAGGCTCTGGAGGAGGTCGGCCTCACCCATGCCGCCGACGCCAAGGTCCGCGGGTTCTCCCTCGGCATGCGCCAGCGGCTGGGCCTGGCCGCGGCGCTGCTGACCCGACCACGCCTGCTGGTCCTCGACGAACCGTCCAACGGCCTGGACCCGGCCGGCAAGAAGCTCGTGCACAGCGTCCTGCGCCGGGTCGCGGGCGAAGGCACCGCCGTCGTCCTGTCCAGCCATCGGATGGACGACCTGGAGGCTCTCTGCTCCGAGGTCACCATCCTCGCCACCGGGCGCGTCGTCTTCTCCGGCCCGGTGAAGAAGCTCACCGACGACGTCCGCGAACTCGACTACCGGCTGCGCTCCACGGACGCGGACACCGCCCGTGCCCTCGCGGCCGACACGCCCGGCGTACGCGTCGTCGACGCCCACGACACCGCAGCGCCCACCGACAGCGAGGTGGTCGTGGTCCGCGCGGCCGCAGCAGCCCTGGACGAGCTCGTGGCGCGGATCGTGCGCGCCGACGTCGCGGTGCGCGAGCTGACCCCCGTCGTCCCACCGCTCGAAGCCGCGTTCCACGCCCTCACCCAGCAGGAGGCCGACCGATGACCTCGACCCTGACCGACAGCACCGCCGTCACGGTCAGGACCGGGACGTCGGCCGGACGGCCGGTCCCGGTGGCCCGGATCCTGCGGATGGAGCTGGTCAAGCTCTTCTCCCCCTGGCGGACACGCCTGCTGGTCCTGCTCTGCTGGCTCGGACCGGGGCTGCTGGTCTTCGGGATCGACCAGCAGAGCACCCTGCCGTCGGACACCCTCTTCGGCCGATGGATGCACGCCACCGGCTGGGCGGGCTCCCTGGTGGTACTCGGCGTCGCCGGCACCTGGGCGCTGCCCCTGGTCACCTCCCTGGTCGCCGGCGACGTGTTCGCCTCCGAGGACCGGCTGGGCACCTGGCGCCACCTGCTCGTCGCCGTCCGCTCGCACCGGCGGATCTTCGCCGCCAAGGCGATCGCCGCCCTCCTCGCGATCGGGCTGCTGGTGGCCGGACTGGCCTGCTCCAGTGCGGTCGGCGGACTGCTGGCAGCGGGCGACCAGCCTCTCGTGGGCCTCGACGGCCACCTGCTGACCGGCGGGGACGCGGCCATCGAGGTCCTGCTCGCCTGGGCCTGCGTGCTGGCCCCGACACTCGCCCTCGCGTCCATCGGACTCCTCGGGTCCATCGCCCTGGGCCGGTCCCCGCTCGGCCTGGTCCTCCCGGTCCTCGCCGCCCTCGGCATGCAGACCGCCCAGATGCTGCCGCTGCCCGTCGCGGTGCGCCTGGCGCTGCCCGGATACGCCTTCATCTCCTGGAACGGCCTCTTCACCGACCCCCAGCAGCTGGGCCCCTTGCTCATCGGTCTGGCCGTCAGCCTGGCGTGGGCGGTCCTCGCCACGGCACTGGCCTATGTCCTGTTCCTGCGCCGGGACTTCACCAACCTCAGCAACGACGGCTCCGGACGCAGGGCGCTGGCCCTGGGCGTCCTCCCACTCGCCGCCCTCCTGCTCGCGACGGCCGGCCTCACCGCCGTCGCCACCCGGGCACACGGTTCCGGCATCGACCAGGCCAAGATCCAACGGTCGGTGGCCACCGCGTTCACCCACCTGTACCCCCTGCAGCAGGCGCAGATGCACCAACCACCGGTCAGCGGAGCGGAACTGCACACCTCCGCCGTCTGCAGCAAGAGCGAGGGCCTCGGCCCCCAGCAGGGACCCGGCAACGACTGGCGCTGCACCGTCACTTGGACCGTCCCCGGCTACCGCGCCACCGCCCAGGCCGTCTACCAACTCGACGTCAGCGCCAACGGGCGCTACACGGCCGACGGGGACGGCCCCGTCCAGGTGAACGGCTACTTCCTGATCATCACCGACGGAAAGCCCGCACCCAACCCCCTCTGGCAGTTCGACGGCAACGTCGACCTGCTCCCGGACGCAAGCACTTCCTGATCCGAGGGCCCACGTCTCGGACACCCTGTAGTCAGATGATCACCCGACCGGTAACGTGCTCCTCGAACGCGCGGTTCCGAAGTCCAGCTACACCAGCAGTCCGAAGGACCAGGGCGGTCAACTCACCCCAGGGGCACCCACAATCGGGTACCCCGCGATCCCGGACAGGGAGCAGCATGGCAACCGGCACCGTGAAGTGGTTCAACGCCGAGAAGGGCTTCGGCTTCATCGCCCAGGACGGCGGCGGCCCCGACGTGTTCGTCCACTACAGCGCCATCAACAGCACCGGCTACCGCAGCCTGGACGAGGGCCAGCAGGTCGAGTTCGACGTCGAGCAGGGCCAGAAGGGCCCGCAGGCCGGCAACGTCCGCGCCCTCTGACGGTCTCTCAAGACCCCTGGGCCCGCCACGATCCCCGTGGCGGGCCCTTCGTCCCCGCCCGCAGGGTCCCGCGCGCGGGGCGTCCCTGCCCCGGCCGTACACTGCACGCCGTGACGAACCAGATTCGCTGCAGCCAGTGCGGCACCATCGGCCTCGAGCAGGGCTTCATAGAGGACAACGGCCAGGGCAGTCATGGCGACGCCCGCTGGGTGGCCGGTGCCCTCGAGCGCGGTCCCTTCGGCGGAGCCAAGCGCCTGGGACGGCAGCGCCTGCAGGTCGACGCCTTTCGCTGCCCGAAGTGCGGCCACCTGGAGCTCTTCGCCACCCAGGCCCCCTGACCTCCCGTCGGCCAACCGTGGGTCTGCCCGGCGCAGAACGCCCGCCGACGCGGGGAAGCATCCTTCCAGCGCCCTCGGGCGGAGGTGGGGGAGACAGCAGCAGGGGTTCGTCATCGGTTCCATCCGGGGAAGGTGGCGGCGCCGGACGCGCATGCGCAAGGGTGGCGACCATGCATCCCACGTTTCTCGATGACCTGCCCGCGCTGGTCGTGATCGACCTGCAGCAAGGGATTGTTGACGGTCCGAAGGCCCATCCGGTCGAAGACGTCGTCGCCCGCTCCGTCGCACTGGCCGAGGCGTTCCGCTCCCGCGGTCTGCCCGTCGTGCTCGTCAATGTCGCAGGAGGAGCCCCCGGGCGGACCGACTTCGACTACGGCGACGCGGACGACGAAGACGACGAAGACGTTGACGCGCAGGGCTGGATCGAGCTGCTGCCCCAACTCGGCGCCCAGCCGGGTGACCTGCGCGTGACGAAGACCAACTGGGGCGCCTTCACCAACTCCACGCTGCATGCCCAGCTCCAGGAGCGAGGCGTCACCCAGGTCGTGCTCACCGGCATCAACACGCAGATCGGCGTCGAGACGACGGCCCGCACGGCCTACGAACTCGGGTACAACGTGCTGCTCGTGACCGATGCGATGACAAGCTTCGACGCGACCGCACACCACCACAGCGTCGAGCACATCTTCCCCCGGCTCGGACAACGCACCACGGCCGCGGAGCTGCTGGGCGCTCTGGAAGGGCACCGACGCTGAAGCCCTCGCTGCCGCGTGGGCCCGCAACCCATCGCGCGCGGGTGGCGTAGCATCCCCATCGCAGTCGGGAGGGGATCATGAACCACGCCACGCACCCCCAGGTCGTCAGCGGCCTCGTCCTCGCAGCGGTCGCCGTGACCGGCGTGGTCCTGGGCCGTCATCAACTCCGTATGCGGCGCCTCTTCCTGGAGGCCGTCCCGCCACGGGCCGGGCATGCGGCGGTTCGCCGCGTGCTCGGCGTGTTCTGGCTGGTCGCCGGATCACTGGTCGCCGTCGCCGCGATCGCGGTGCTCGCCGCAGCCGTCGCCTGACGCGCGCGGCCCAGGGCGTCCTCCGCACCTTCTGACAACCGGCCGGTACCCACTCCGATCACACACGTGACAGGACGGAGCCGCTGATTGGCGGGCCGCGGGGCTACTCCGTCGCCTCCGGCTCCGCCCGGCCGGCGTCCCTGCCGGCGTTGTAGACGCGGCTGACGAAGTCGGCGGCCGTCTGCTGGTCGAGGTCGTCGGTGAGCCGCATCAGCTCGTTGGTGAAGCGCACGATCGGGTTGTCCATGAGATCAGCAGATTCCAGGTCCTGACGGTCCGCGCGCCGGATCCGTCCGATCGGCCCAACGGGGTGGGCATGGCCCTCAACGGCGTGATGAGCCGCCACAGCCGGATGAAGGTGATTCTCTCCCCCTGCCCCCCTGCATTCCCTCCCCGCCTCCCTGCCCGCCGCCGAACCACCTCCCGCCAGGCATCGCCCGTGTGACGACCCGTCAACCAGCAGCAGGGACACCCACCCCCGCCGCACCGGCCGCCTGGAAGGGCATGTGAAAGGATCACGGCGACCAGCCGGTCCTCGTGGAATCTGGTAGGAGAACGAATGCGTAGAAGCGCTGCCATAGTCGGCTGCTCGGCCGTGGTGTCCGTCCTGAGCGCCTGGCTCCCCGCGTCTGCTTCTGCCGCCCCGCAGCAAGCGGGAGCGACGACCCCGCCTCTGCACGTATGGAACACACAGGCCCAGGCGACCGGGACCCGCTCGGTCCGGCTGACGACCGACATCCAGGAGTCCCAGGTCTCCGGGCCCGGCACGCTGGTGGTCGACTGGGGAGACGGACAGCAGTCGACCCTCGACTACACGGACGACGCCAGTCGCTGGATGCCGGCCGCTTTCGCGCACAGCTACGCCCAGCCCGGCGTCTACACGGTCAAGGTGACCGCCTCCGAGGGGAACCAGACCGCCTCCCAGCAGGTCTCCGTGACGACCCGGGGCAGTGAGTTCTTCCCGGTCGGCCCGTCCCGGGTACTCGACACGCGAACCGGAAAGGGGACAGGCATCGCCGCGCGGGTGACCTCGGGTTGGACGGTCACCATCGACCCGGCCACCTTCCCCGGCCGCCCCAGCGGGCCGCTGTCGGCCGTCGTCCTGAACCTCACTGCCGTCACTCCGAGCGGGAACGGCTACGTGACCGCCTGGTCGGACATCTCCGGCAGCCGCCCGAGCAGCTCCAGCCTCAACTACCTTGCAGGTCAGACCAGGGCGAACACGGTCACCGTCCCGGTGGGTCCGGACGGGAAGATCCACCTGTACAACCAGGGCGGCACCGTCGACCTGCTCGCGGACGTCGAGGGCTACTACGCCGTCCAGCATGGGCAGGGCTACCACCCGCTCGTCCCGGTGCGCCTGCTGGACACCCGGACGGCCTTCAACGGCCGTGCCGCGGCGAAGGTCCCGGGCCGCGGCTCGACCACCTTCACCGTCGCGGGCACCTCGCACGTCCCGACACAGGGTGCCACCGCCGTCGCCCTGAACCTGACCGAGACGGGGTCCACCGCACCGGGCTTCGTCACCGCCTACCCGGACGGCACGGCGCTCCCGCAGGCATCGAACCTCAACTTCGGCGCCAGGCAGGACGTCCCCAACCTGGTCATCGTCCCCCTCGGCAAGGACGGCAAGGTGCGGTTGTTCAACGGCTCCGGCCGGGCCATCGACGTGGTCGCCGACATCGAGGGCTACTACACCTCCACGCCGGGCCTCGACTTCGTGCCCGCCCAACTGGCACCGGGCGGTCTGCCCACCACCAACCCGGCCCCGATCGCCGCGACCCGCATCCTGGACACGCGTACCGGCCTGTCCTGGCAGAACCACGTTCCGAAGGGACGCCTCGGGGCCCACAAGGCGCTGTCCATGCTCGTTCCCGCGTTCCTGAACGAAGACGCCCCCGCCCAGGCCCTCGTGCTCAACCTGACCACCGTCAACCCGGACGCCAACGGCTGGCTCTGGGTCGACTACCTCGACCAGTCCGCCGCGCAGGCGACCTCGGGCGCCAACTACGTTGCGCACCGGGCCGTGTCGAACGGCTTCATGGCCATCACCGAGGGAAACCCGCGCGGCATCGAGCTGTCGTTCGCGAACGTCTCCCCCGGCAGCACCGACCTGGTCGCGGACGTGGCCGGCTACTTCGCCTGATCCGCCCCGACACTCGGCCCGAGCCCGGGGCCCCACGCGGACCATCCCGGGCCCGGGCCGGGCGGGCCTGACGGCTCGGGGCCGGGAGGCTTCGGATCGCAGGACCGGGCACCTGGCCGCAGGCTGAGTGCATGACCGCACCCGACGAAGAACTCCTCGTCAAGATCACCAAGCAGGTCGACGGATCCTTCACCGCCAGCCCGCTCCACCCCCCTGGCCGCCACGACGGGCTCGGCAGGCCCTTCTCGCTGCCCAACTCGGCTGCCACGTAGGCGAATCCGGCGCGAAAGCGGACCGTGATGGCGTCCACATGGGGCCAGCGTGCGCGGGCGTGGCGGTTCAGACGCAGGCGCAGGTGGTGCCGCATCGACTCCGGGGGGTTCTTCGGCACGGGCCCATCCTGCCGCGTGGAGCGGCGACCCACGGGGGCCCTGGCACGATTCTCCACCATCGAAGGCCCTTGCGCGTTCCGGCCCCTGACACACGCCGGTGGGGCCGGGTATCCGTCGGCCGGGGCGCGCCCTTGCTGCCGTATTCTGCGAGGCATGACGCGCTACGTGGTCGACGCCAGGACCCTGGTCCACATCGTGTCAACCAGCCTGCAGGTCAACCCCGTTCATCAACTCGTCGCTCCCGGTCCGGTGCGCTCGCAGGCATTGTCCCTGCTGTTCGAGCAGGTCCGCCGCGGGGAACTCGACGAGGCCGAGGCGCTCCGGCTGCACGAACGCCTGACGGAGATCAAGATGCGCCTGCTGGGCGACCGCGTCTCGCGCCGCACGGCCTGGCGGATCGCCCGGGACCTGGGATGGGACACCCTCGGCGACGCCGAATACCTCGCGGTGACGCGCCTCCAAGCCGACGCACTGGTCACGATCGACGAGACCTTGGCCGCCCGGGCGGAGGGCATCGTTCCCCTGGCATCGCTGGACGCGCTGACCTCCACCTGACGCAGTGGCGGCAGCCGGGCCCGAGGCGCTGACGAGGCATCAGCGGCGGCCCCACGGGACTCGCGACGATCGCGGCTCCAACCCGCGGCGGCACCCGCCGTTCCCTCGCGCCTGCGCCCTGCCTCTTCGCCGGGCACGGCGCGGTTGCGGTGCTGAGCCCGCGTGCGTGGTCCATCCGCCCCGAGGCCGTTACAGTGCCAGCTCGACCGCGAGCGGCCGGTGGTCGGAGACCGGCATGAGCGGGGTGCCGATCCCACGCACGGCATCCCTGGGGACACCGGCTGCCAGCACATGATCGAACTGCACCCTGGGACGGTGCGCGGGGTAGGTGGCCGTGCGGGCCAGGTCCCGCCAGTTGCTGTCGTGTCCTCCTCGACGGGCGGTCTCTCCCCAGGCCGCCCCCGCGAGCAGCAGCCAGGGCACCGGCCCCGCCAAGTTGAAGTCCCCCAGCAGCACATGTGGCATCGGCAGGCCCGCGAGCCAGCGCCGGACCGCCTCCAACTGACCCACGTTCCATCCCGGGACAAAGGACAGATGCACCACTGCCACGGTGAAGGGCCCGCGTTCGCCCTCCACGACCGCGGCCAGGGCCGCCCGCGGCTGATCCGGTACGAAGGTCAGGCCGGAACGCCCCGCCACGCGCAACGGCAGTCCCACCGGTGCCGCCGTCAGCCGCCGTACGTACCACGCGCGTACCGGCAACCGCGTGACCAACGCGACTCCGTGCGAGGGAACGCCGGCTTCGACCCCGGAGCGGGGCCCGTACACGCGCAGCCCGGGCTCGGCCGGGTCGAGCACCCACCCCTTGCCCACGACGGCGCGGCCGTGCAGCGTCGACGCGTAGCGCCAGTCCGCCGCGCCCATCACCCGTGCCGCGACCGCCGCGTGGTCGACCCGCCCCGACCGGTCCTGGAAACGGTCCACCTCCTGCAGTGCCACGATGTCGGCGTCCAACGAGGCAAAGGCCCCCGCCAGCAACTCCTGCGCGGCCGCATCCGGCAGAGGAACCGGCCGCCCCGCCCGCACAGGCCGACCGTGCAGGATGTTGAACGTCGCGCACTTCACCCGCCCGAGGATATGCGGAGTCGCTGACAGCTCGTCAGTACCTGCTCGCCGTCAGGCGCACAGCGGCAGCCGTAGCCAATCGACCTGCTGTGCTGCTGCTTCCGCGACGGGATCCACCAACTGGGCAGCCCGCGCGGGACGGTTACGGAGGCCGACCCTTCCTCGCAGCGGTGACGCCCGTACAGTGCTCCCCGTGGACAAACGATCGGACCTGGTTCGCATTGCCGCTTCCGCTGCCGGGGTGGGCCTCGTCCTGGTGGGCTGCAGCGCTGCTCCATCGACGAGCAGGCCGGCTCCTGCGAGGCCGACGGTCAGCGCTTGGGCGTCTCCGACGAGATCGGGGCTGGCGCTGAACGTTCCCCTCTACCTGGACGACCTCCGCGGCCAGGCGGCGTTTCCCGGTCCGCAGCGCAGCCAGTTCAAAGACCTTTCGCCCAAGGCAAGTTCGGATGCGCGACTGGTGGCCGTCGGCCGCGAGGCCTGCACCCTGCTCCGGACGCGCCAACCGGCCGGCGTGATGGCCGCGTTGAAGTCCGCGGGCTGGTCGGGGCCGGAAGCAGTCGCCATCATCATCGGCGCGTCCCAGCCCGACGCGTTCTGCCCGGATCGCTACCACCTGGTCACCAGCTGGGTGCGACAGCAGATGCATTGGTGACCGCGATCGTCCTCTCCGGACCGTCGCTTCGGCGAGCGGCCCGCACGGCCCGGTGCAAGGATGCGAACGTTGGCCGGCTGCCGCAGTCGAGGGCTCCCCGGCCGGGGCCGCCGCCCCAGGCCGTGGGGCCCCCGCCACGCAATCCGCGGGCTACCGGAGGGAACTCCGAGGACTCCGACACCGGCCGGCAGCGCCGCACACCAGTAAGGAGTTCCCATGTCCAAGGTCACCGTCGGCGAGCAGAACGGCCAGCCGATCGAGCTGTACTTCGAGGACCACGGCACCGGGCAGCCGGTCGTCCTCATCCACGGCTACCCCCTCAACGGCCACTCCTGGGAGAAGCAGGAGCACGTGCTGCTGGAAGCCGGCTACCGCGTCATCACCTACGACCGCCGCGGCTTCGGCCAGTCCAGCCAGCCCACCACCGGCTACGACTACGACACCTTCGCCGCCGACCTCGACACCCTGCTCACCCACCTCGACCTCAACGACGTCGTCCTGGTCGGCTTCTCCATGGGCACCGGCGAGGTCACGCGCTACCTGGGCAGCTACGGCTCCGCCCGCGTGGCCAAGGCCGTCCTCATGGGCGCCGTCCCGCCGTTCCTGCTCAAGACCGATGACAACCCCGAGGGCGTCGACCAGTCCGTCTTCGACGGCATCAAGGCCGCCGTGGTCGCCGACCGCCCCGCCTGCTTCAAGGACTTCCTCGACAACTTCTACAACGTCGACGTCCTCGGCGGCACCCGCATCAGCGAGCAGGCATGGAACGCCAGCTTCAACGTCGCCGTCGCCGCCTCCGCGTACGCCTCCTACGCCTGCGTGGACACCTGGCTCACGGACTTCCGCGCCGACCTGCCCAAGATCGACGTGCCCACGCTCCTCATCCACGGCGACGCCGACCGCATCCTGCCGTACGAGGCCACCGCCAAGCGCCTGCCCGGCCTGATCAAGGACCTGGAGTTCGTCACCGTCGAAGGCGGCCCGCACAACATCGCCTGGACCCACCCCGACGTCGTCAACCCGGCGCTGCTGCAGTTCCTCGCCCGCTGAGCGCGGACAGTGTGTCCGGGAGCGCCCCGGCCCTCGCTTGGGCGGCCGGGGACGCTCCCGGGCGATCCGCCTGACGGGGCGTCACCTGCCGTGTGGGCGCGCCCCTCCGACGGCGTCCGCGCGCACCACCACGGATCCGTCGCTGACCGCCACCAGGGGGCTCCAAGGGCGCAATGGACGTCACCGCCGCTCATACGGGGGCGGCCAGGCCGGTCGACGCGTGCGGAAACGTTCCCGTCCCGTCGGAAGTTCTTACGCGCCGACCCGCCACAGACCGCGGGCGACGCCTTCCGCAGCGGGCGCTCCACGCGTCCGACGGCCGGGCCGCGCCGCCCCGGAGGCGGTCCTAGGCTGGAATCAGGCGCCGGACCGCAGGTCCGGCGTGCACCGGCTGCCCGGATGGAGGCGTGGCGGGTGGAGATGACCAGCAGGCAGGATGCGCCCACCGCCGTCGTCGTGGTGGACCCGAGCGGCAACGTGACCGGCTGGAGCGAGGGCGGCCGGCTGCTGCTCGGCTGGACGGCGTTCGAGAGGCTCGGCCGCCCGCTCGCCGACCTGCTGGTGAACCCCGCCCCAGGGGCGCTGGAGAACGGTGCCAACGGCTCGGGGCCGGGGGACTGCGTCCCCCTGCGCCATCGGGACGGCTCCGTCGTGAACGCCGTGCTCGCGGCGCACCCGCTCCAGGGCGCCGACGGGCGGCCGGCGGGCCGGGTCGTGACCGTGCAGCGCTGGGACCGCCGCCCCGTGATCGCCGACCGGGCCTTCGAGCAGTGCCCCTTCGCTCTCGGCGTCTACGATCCCGACCTGCGCTTCCTGTGGGTCAACGCGTCCGCGTGCCGGGTGATGGCGCACTCGGAAGAGCAGGTCCTCGGCGAGAAGTACCGCGAACTCTTCCCCGAGCTCGACGACATGGCGTACACCAGCCGGCTCTCCGAGGTCGCCCGGACGGGTGAGCCCGCCCGGCTCATCACGATCTTCCGCCCGCTCGGCAGCAACTACGCCAACGCCTGGGCCACCAGCATGTGGCCCGTCCGGGACGAGGAAGGCAGGATCCGGGCGGTCGCCAACTGGGGCTTCGACATGAGCGCCGAGTACTGGGCCCGGCAGCGGCTGCTCCTCCTGGGCGAGGCGAGCAAGGGCATCGGCAAGACGCTCGACGTGATCAGCACCGCGGCGGAACTGGCGCAGGTCTCGGTCCCCGGATTCGCCGACCGGGTGACCGTCGACCTCTTCGAGGAAGTGCTCCGCGGCGACGAGCCGCCCCTGTCCTCGGCGTTCACCGTGGACGGTACCGTCACGCTCAGGCGGGCCGGCCACTACGGGGCGAGGGAGGGCGCCAGCCGGCGTTCCGAGCCCGCGTCGGTCCACTACTCCCCCAACTCCGTCGCGGTCCGCTGCATGGCGTCGGGCCGGTCGACCGTGCACCTCGCCGCCGAACCCGGTCCCGGCGGCGAGTGGGGCTTCGGCCCCGGACTCGCAGCCGACCCGGCGCACTGGCCGCCGGGCAACCCGGTGATCGACAAGACCATCGCCGCGAAGGGCCTGACCGGCCGGATCACCGTCCCGCTCCGGGCACGCGGCGCGCTGCTCGGGGTAGTGACCTTCGCCCGCAGCGACCGGCCCGAGAGCTTCACCGCCGACGACCTGATCCTCGCCGAGGAGCTGACCGCCAAGGCCGCCGTCGCCCTGGACAACGCCCGCCGCTACACACGCGAGCACACGACCGCGCTGACCCTGCAGCGCAGCCTGCTGCCACGGCGCCTGCCTCACCAGGACGCCATCGAGGTCGCCTCCCGCTACCTGCCCGCCGACGCCGACACCGGAGTGGGCGGCGACTGGTTCGACGTCATCCCGCTGTCCGGCGCCCGCGTCGCCCTGGTCGTCGGTGACGTCGTCGGCCACGGACTGCACGCCTCCGCCAGCATGGGCCGGCTGCGCACGGCGGTCCGGACGCTGGCCGACGTGGACCTGCCGCCGGACGAACTCCTGACGCACCTGGACGACCTGGTCCTGCACGCGCCCGACGACCTGCAGCCCGAAGGGCACTTCGAGGACACCGGCGAGTCCGGTGCCACCTGCCTGTACGCGGTCTACGACCCGGTCTCCCGCCGCTGCGCGCTGGCGAGCGCCGGCCACCCGGCACCGCTGGTCATCGCGCCGGACGGCACCGTGACGCCGGTGCCCGCCCACGCGGGTCCGCCGCTCGGCATCGGCGGACTGCCCTTCGAGGCGGTCGAGCTCGAACTGGCGGAGGGCAGTCTGCTCGCCCTCTACACCAACGGCCTGCTGGAGAGCCGCGGCCGTGACGCCGACCGGACCGGCGAACTCGTCGAGGTCCTGCGCAGGCCCGCCGCCTCGCTGGAGGCCCTCTGCGACACCGTGACGGCCACGCTCCTGCCCCAGCACCGCACCGACGACGCGGCCCTGCTGCTCGCTCGCACCCACGCCCTGGCCGGCGACCACGTGGCCACCTGGGACATCGAGCCCGACGTCGCGCAGGTGCCGCAGGCCCGGGCCGTGGCCATGGAGACCCTGGCCGCCTGGGGCCTCGACGAAGCGGCCTTCGTCACCGAACTGGTCGTCAGCGAGCTGGTCACCAACGCCATCAAGTACGGCGAGCCGCCGATCACGCTGAGGCTGATCCGCGACACCTCCTTGATCTGTGAGGTGTCCGACGCCAGCGACACCAGCCCGCACCTGCGCCGGGCCCGCGCCTTCGACGAGGGCGGCCGCGGCCTGCTGCTCGTCGCCCAGCTGACCCAGGGCTGGGGCACCCGGCACGGCACCAACGGCAAGACCATCTGGTGCGCGCAGCCCCTCGACACGCCCTGACGCGTCCTCAACCACCTTGACCCGCCCGGCCCCGACGGCGGCCGGACAAGGATTTCGCGGCGCGGCAACCTTTCCCGGCGCGGCGGCAACTGAGGGGTGAACCGCCGACCCGACGACCGAATGGACGGGCATGAAGGCCACGACGCACGCCGCTCCACAGCCGGACCGCAGCCGCCGACCGAGCTCCCCCCGCGGTTCAGAAGCGCACGCCGCCCGGAACACCGCCGCCCCGTTCACCCGGTGTTGACCGGCCCGCCGCTCTCCCGTCACCGCTGCGCAGTGCGGGCCCCCGTGGGTCCGGACGTGGTCCCGGAGCTTGTTATGCTGCGCCCTCTTGTTAACGCGCACACCGTGAGGAGGACGACCGGGGACATGCTCCTCGATGACACGTCCGCGGAGTTCAACGACTTCTTCGAACGCCACTACAAGGAACTCGCCCGCCTCGCCCACCTGTTGACAGGTGAGACCGACGCCGCCGACGACATCGCCGCGGACGCGCTGGTCGCCCTGTGGCAGCGCTGGGACCGGCTGCGCAAGGCGGACCATCCGCTCGCCTACGCCCGCGGCGTGGTGGCCAACATCGCGCGCGAGCGGATCCGCAGCACGGTCCGCGAGCGCCGCCGGATCGCGCTGTTCTGGTCCCGCAGCCCCGAGACGGTGGAGGGGCCCGACGTGGCGGCCGTGCTGGACGTCCGCGCGGCACTCGTCCGGCTGCCGTTCCGCAAGCGGGCGTGCGTCGTGCTGCGTCACGCCTTCGACCTGTCGGAGAAGGACACCGCGGCGGCGCTGGGCATATCGGTCGGGACGGTCAAGAGCCAGACCTCGAAGGGAATGGCCGAGCTGGAAGGGATACTTGGCGCACGAGCGGTCGGGGACCTGGTGGCCGGGAGGAGGAACCGATGAGCGAGGAGATCGCCCGACGGCTGCGCGAGGCCGCCGAGGCCCGGCAACCGGACCGGGACCGGATCGCCGCCCGCGTGCGGCGCGGCGCGGCGGGCCCTGTCGTTCGGCACCGCGCCCGCCCGTTCGCGAAATCGGGCCTGCGGGCCCTGGCCACCCTGGGCGCCGTCGGCGTCCTGGCGACCGGTGGCCTGGCGGTCGCCGACATCATCCACATCTCTCCGGCTCCGAAGCGGCCGGCTCCTGTGCAGCCGGCGCCGACTCTGGCCGCGCCGTGGTCCGCGTCGCCGTCGCGGACGCCTTCGGCAACGCCCACCGATCCGGCTGTCGTCCTGCCCACCGCCCCCAGCACCGCGCACTCGACTCCCCCGGCCGCCGACCAGACCCGCAACGGGCCGCTGTGGTCGGTCGGTTCGGTGGATCCGGGCAGCACGGTGTACTGGGCGCAGAGCGATCTCTCCCTGCGGACCACCCAGCCGCTCACCGCCCTCACCGTGGAACTGCGCATCGCGCAGACCGGCGACGTGCGCAGTACCGGCTACTGGCAGACGCTGCCCGGCGCGGACTTCACCGTCACCGTCCAGCAGGTCGGCGCGACGCTGGTCTACCGCTGGATGCTCAAGCCCGGCTCCACCGTGCCGGCCGGACAGCACAGGTTCGCCGCCCAGTTCAACCACGCCACCGGCGTGCGCAACCCGGCGGGTGACGCCTACCGGGTCGACGCGCAGGCGCCCGGCGGACCCGCGTCGGTCTCGGGGCGGTTCACCGCAACGCGCTGAACACCACCGAGCGGTGGGGCGGCCCGCCTCGGGCTCCCCACCGCTCGGTCCTGCCGTCGAGGCCGGGCGCGTGACCGGCTCCCGCCTGCCGTGGCTGACGAACCGACGGCCCCTCAGGCGGACTGAGGGGCCGTCAGGCGTCCGTCCGACGCGGTCGGACCGGGACGGGTGGCGGCGCCGCTCATCCCCACGCACGCGACGCGGAGCAGCGCGACGGGCGCAGGCCCGTGGCCAGTCGGCCCGTCGGCCGGCCAGGACGGCCGGCAGGGCCAGGCCGGAAAGCGAGCCGGCGGTGGGCTCCGGAACCTCGCGGAGCCCACCGCTTCCCCGTCAGCCGATGGTCCAGTGCTGGTTCGACTGGCCGTTGCAGGTCCACAGTTCGACCGGTGTGCCGTCGGCCGTCGCGGCGCCGGTCACGTCCAGGCAGAGGCCGGACTGGACCCCGGTGATCGTGCCGTCGCCGTTGACCAGCCACTGCTGGTTCGACTGCCCGTTGCAGGGCCAGACGATCACTTTGGTCCCGGGGCTCGTGCCCTGTCCGCTCGCGTCGAGGCACAGCTGCGAGCTGCCCGAGTAGACGGTCAGCTGACGCGATCCGTCGTGCGTGAAGGTCTGGTTCGCCCCGCCGGTGCAGGCGCTGATGTCCAGCTGGGTGCCCGCCGCCGTCGAACTACCGGGAACGTCCAGGCACTTGCCCGCGCCGACGGCGTGCACCGCCCCGGTGACCGAGCCGCCACCGCTGCTGGTGCCGCCCGCCACGCGGAACATCACCGTGCCGTGGCCGGGGACCGACGCGCTGATCGTGTTCGTCGTGGTCGAGGTGGCCCCCGTCCACAGATCGGTCAGGGTGTAACTGCTCGCACCGCTCTTGCCGATGGCGCCGACCGTCGTGGAGATCGTGGCCGTGCCGCTGTTCTCGTTGAACAGCGCGACCGCGACGTCCCCGTTGGCGAGCGGCTTCGCCAGCACGTCCAGGCCGCCGGACGAGGAGACCTCGGTTCCCTGCTTGCCCAGGGAGTCCTGGTCCACCGCGATGACACGGGAGTTGGTGAGGATGCCCAGCGTGGTGGCGCTCGCGTTGGCGATGTTGGTGCCGGAGATCAGCGGCGCCGCCATCTCGGCCCAGAGGCTGAACTCGCTGCGGTCCTCGGTGGCGGACATGCCGTTGCCGACCTCCAGCATGTCCGGGTCGTTCCAGCCGCCGCGGCCCGCGTAGGACGCCAGGCCCACGTTGCTGTGGAAGATCGAGAGCATGCTGCCGAAGCTGGCGTTGATGTCCCCGGTCGTGCGCCAGCTGTTGCCGACGCCGGCACCCCAGGTCCACACGTTCTCCTGGCCCCAGTTGCAGAGGCTGAACAGGATGGGGCGCCCGGTCGCCGACAGGGCGTCACGCATGGTGGTGTACCGGGTCTTGGCGCTGATCCCCTGGTTGTTGCAGTTGTCGTACTTCAGGTAGTCCACACCCCACGAGGCGAACGAGTTCGCGTCGGTCGTCTCGTGGCCGAGGCTGCCCGGGTACCCGGCGCAGGTGGCGGTGCCGGCGTCCTCGTAGATGCCGAGCTTGAGACCGAGGGAGTGGACGTAGGCGGCGGTCCCCGAGATGCCGTCGGGGAACTTGGCCGGGTCGGGCACGAGGCGTCCGGCGGAGTCGCGGCTCTTGGTCATCCAGCAGTCGTCGATGTTGACGTACTGGTAGCCGGCGGCCTGCATGCCGTTGTTGTGCATGGCCAGCGCCGTCGACTCGATCAGCGACTCCGAGACGTTGCAGCCGTACGCGTTCCAGTCGTTGAAGCCCATCTGCGGCGTCAGGGCCAGGGAGTTGTCCAGCGCCTGGGCGGGCTGGCCCGTGCCGAGGCCGAGCAGCGGGGCGGCGGCCAGGGCGAGGACCGCGGCGAGCGAGCGCAGTCGGAAGCGGTTCGGGGGCTTGGCGTGAGTGCGGGACCTACTGGTCAACTGGTGCTCCCGTCAGGTGGGGTGCCGTGGCCGGGCAGGGGCGCGCCCGGCCACGGCACGATCGGGGTGGTCGGCTCAGTACCGCTCGGGGAGCCCTAGCCGAGGGTCCACTGCTGGTTGGACTGGCCGTTGCAGGACCACAGTTGGACCAGTGTGCCGTTGGCGGTGGCACCGCCGCTGACATCGAGGCACAGGCCCGACTGGACGCCGGTCACCGTTCCGTTGGCGTTGAGGTTCCACTGCTGGTTGGGCTGTCCGTTGCAGGGCCAGGTGATCGCCTTGGTGCCGTTGGCGGTGCCCTGCCCGCTGGCGTCCAGGCACAGCGTGGTGCCGGACTCGGTGACGGTCAGCTGTCCGGTGGAGGTGTGCGTCCAGACCTGGTTGGCGCCGCCCCAGCAGTCGTAGATCTGCACCTGCGTGCCCGCCGTCGTGGACGCGTTGGGCACGTCCAGGCACCGGCCCGCGCCGACCGCGCGAAGGGCCCCGGTGACGGTGCCGGAGGTGCTGGTGCTGTAGCCGGCGGCGGTGATGTTGGCCTGGACCGAGTTCTCCGTGGCGTCGGACGGGTAGCCGGAGGTCATCACGCCCTCGTAGAAGGTGCCG
>NZ_JBHSQJ010000040.1:0-24442 GCF_042658505.1 Streptacidiphilus monticola
GCGAGGACGGCGGAGAAGCCGACGCCGAAGCGGCCGACCGCGCCCTCCTCGCGCTTGCTGCTGGCACGGAGGGTGGCCAGCGACTCGACGCCGGTGGCGTCCAGCGGGGCGCCGGTGTTGGCGGCGGCGCGGACGCCCTCGCGCAGCGTGAGCCGGAGCCGGCCGGGGACGCCCGCGCGCCCCGCGGCGTCGGCGGCGTTCTGTGCCAGCTCGACGACCAGCCGGTCCCGGTACCCGCCGAGGGCGAGCTCCTCCTCGGCGTTGGCGTCCTCGCGGAACCGCGCGGGGGCGGCCGTCCAGGCGTCGAGTACGCGGCGGCGCAGGGCCGCCGTGTCGAACGCGTCCATGCCGGTTCCTCCTGCTGTCGATGCCATCGGCCGCATTCTCCATGCTCGGGACGACTTGACACAGTCAGGTTAGGCAACCCTAAGTTGGTGGGCATGCCCCTTCTCGCCGCGCATGCGCTGACCCTCCGCTACGGCGGCCGCCCGGTCGTCGACGGCCTCGACGTCGCTCTGCCCGAGGGGAAGGTCACCGCGATCGTGGGCCCCAACGGGTGCGGCAAGTCCACACTGCTGCGCGGCCTTTCGCGCCTGCTCGCGCCCGCGGCGGGCCAGGTGACGCTGGACGGCGAGGACGTCCAGCGGCTGCCCGCCAAGGCCCTCGCCCGACGGCTCGGCCTGCTCCCGCAGCAGCCGACCGCCCCGGAGGCGGTCACGGTGGAGGGCCTGGTCCGCCTGGGCCGCTACCCCCACCAGGGCATGCTGGGCGGCTGGAGCCCCGCGGACCAGGCCGCGGTGGAGCGCGCCCTGGAGCTGACGGGCACGGGTGGGTTGCGGGACCGGCTGGTTGACGAACTGTCAGGCGGCCAGCGCCAGCGTGCCTGGATCGCGCTGGCGCTGGCCCAGGAGACGGACCTGCTGCTGCTGGACGAGCCGACCACGTTCCTGGACCTGCGCCACCAGCTGGAGGTGCTGGACATCGTCGCCCGGCTGCAGGCGGAGTCGGGCCGGACGGTGGCCATGGTCCTGCACGATCTGGGCCAGGCGGCCCGGTACGCGGACCACTTGGTGGTGCTGACCGCGGGGGCGGTCGCGGCCGAGGGAGCCCCTGCTGAGGTCCTGACGGCGGAGCTGGTGGAGGAGGTGTTCGGGGTCCCCTGCGTGGTCCTGCCGGACCCGGAGACCGCCACCCCCCTGATCGTCCCGAGGGCCAGGCGCTCTCGCTCAGTTGCAGCTCCGTAGCGGCGCGAGGATCCCGAACCGGGAGGTGCCCCCACCGCGAGCGACCCCCGACTCGCGGAGGTCCGCTCGCGGGAGGTGCCTTCACCGCGAGCGACCCACCACTCGCGGAGGTCCGCCCCGTGCGGGACGAACCTCCCAGGGTGGTGGGTCGCTCGCGGTGGGGGCACCTCCCGCCCGAAGGGTGGGGGATCCTCGCGCCCCTGGAGGGTGCCGGGTTGCTCGCGTGAGCGAGGTCCCGCGCTAGCGGGCTGCCACACGGCGGTGGGAGGCCAGGAGCCAGACCAGGTAGCCACCGCCCAGCAAGCCTGTCAGTACGCCCACCGGCAACGCATGTCCCGGGACGGCCCGTTGGGAGAGCCAGTCCGCAGCCACCAGCAGCGCGGCGCCCATCGCGGCCGACGGGACCAGGTTCGGGCCGGGAGTCCGGGTCAGTCTCCGGGCCAGCTGCGGAGCAGCCAGCGCGACGAAGGACACCGGGCCGCACGCCGCCGCCGCGGCCGCGGCCAGCAGGACGGCGACGGAGAGCAGCACGTACCGGGTCCGGGGCACCCGCACCCCCAGCGCCGCGGCCGAATCGTCGCCCAGCTCCAGCAGGCGCAGCGCACGGCCGTACCCCACGACGGCCACCGGGGCCAGGAGCACCAGAGCGCCGAGCGCCGTCCGGACGTCGGACCAGTCACGGCCGTCGAGGGAGCCGGTCAACCACAGCACGGCCCTTGCGGCGTCCATCAGTTGAGCCCGCGTCAGCAGGTAGCCGTTGACGCCGGTGAGCACCGCCGCCGTGGCGACGCCCGCGAGGACGAAGGGGCCGCGGCGGGAGGCCAGCAGGACGACCGCGCCCGAGAGCACCGCGCCGGCCACGGCGCCGCCGGCGAGGACGGTCGAGCTGCCGCCCAGCACCACGATGGAGACCAGTGCGCCCATCGCCGCCCCCGACGTGAAGCCCAGGACGTCCGGGCTGCCGAGCGGGTTGCGCACGAGCGCCTGGAACAGCGCGCCGGAGAGGGCGAGCGCGGCCCCCGCCGCGAGCGCGGTCAGCACGCGGGGCAGCCGCAGCTCCCAGACGACGAAGTGCGCGCCGGCGTCCCCGCCGCCGGAGAGGGTGCGCAGCACCTCGGCCGGGGTGAGCGGATAGTCGCCGGTGCCCAGCACCAGGACGCCGAAGGCCAGGGCGACCGCCAGCAGGGCGCAGGTGACGACACGTGACCTCACTTCGACGTCACCACCTTGAGCAGCAGCAGGCCGCCGACGACCGCCGTCACCGTGCCCGCCTGGATCTCGGCGGGGCGGGCCAGCACCCGGCCCAGCACGTCGGCGCCGAGCAGCAGCACCGGTCCCAGCACGGCGCAGTACGGGAGTTGGCGTCTCGGGTCGGGGCCGACCAGCCGGGCCACGACGTGCGGGGTGAGCAGGCCGACGAAGACGATCGGCCCGCAGGCGGCGGTAGCCGCCCCGCACAGCAGGGTGATGGCGACGACGGCCGCGCTGCGGGTCAGCGCGAGGCGGGCGCCGAGGGCCCGGGCCGTGTCCTCGCCGAGGGCGAGCGCGGCGAGCGGGCGGCCGAGCACCAAGGCGACCGCAACTCCCGTCAGGGCGAAGGGCGTCAGCGCCCACACCGTGGTGAAGGAGGCGGAGGCCAGCGACCCCACCGTCCAGAAGCGCATGGCGTCCAGGGCGTCGGTGTCCAGCAGTTCGACGGCGCTGACGTAGGCGAACAGCGTGGCGTTGAGCGCGGTTCCGGCCAGGGCCAGGCGGCCCGGGGTGGCCGTCCGGCCGCCGCCGACGACGTGGACGAGCACCGAGACGGCGGCCGCCCCGGCGAAGGCGAACCAGACCGTTTCCCCGAAGCCGCCGACGCCGAGCAGCGCCGAGGCGGTGACGACGGCGGCCGAGGCGCCCGCGTTGATGCCGAGCAGGCCGGGGTCGGCGAGCGGGTTGCGGGTCAACGCCCGCATGACGCCGCCCGCGAGGCCGAGGGACGCTCCGGCCAGCAGGCCGAGCAGGGTCCGGGGCAGCCGCATCCGGTGCACCACGTCGTAGTCGGCGGAGTGGGCGTCCACCAGACCGTGCCAGACCTGGCCGGGGCCGAGGCCGCGCGCGCCGACGGCGATGCTGAGCGCGAGCACCAGCACGAGCGCGGCTCCCGCCGCGACCGGTGCCCGCCGACCGGCGGGTACGGCAGGTGACAGGGGTTCAGCACGGGTGGCCGCGCTCATGGCTCTCCAACTCTCGGGGGACGGGCTGGACAAGCCGCCCGAAACTTAGGTTAGGTTAACCTAACTTCGATCTCGTCAACAGCTCGCTGGAAGGCGGCCGTCTCGTCATGCCCGGAATGTCACGAATCACCAACTCCCCCTTGTCGCGCCGCGGTCTGCTCGCGGCCGGAGGCGCCGCCGGGCTCGGCGCGCTGCTCGCGGCCTGCGGCTCCAGTGGTTCGTCGAAGTCGAGCGCGGACGCGGCCGCCGCGAGCGCCTCCGCCGCCGGTCCGTGGACCTTCACCGACGACCGGAGGAAGACGGTCAGGCTGGACCGGCCGCCGACCCGCGTCGTCGCGTACACGGGAACCGCGGCCGCACTGCACGACTTCGGGGTCAACGACCGGATCGTCGGCGTCTTCGGGCCGACCAGGCTCGCCAACGGCAAGGCCGACCCGATGGCCGGGGACCTGGACATCGCCGAGGTGACCGTCCTCGGCAACGCCTGGGGCGAGTTCAGCGTCGAGAAGTACGCCGCGCTCCGGCCCGAGCTGCTGGTCACCAACATGTGGCAGCCGGGCGCACTCTGGTTCGTGCCGGACGAGAGCCGGGCCAAGATCGAGGCGCTCGCCCCCACCGTGGGCATCACCTGCGCCGACGTCCAACTGCCGGTCGCCATCGGCCGGTACGAGGAGCTGGCCCGGCTGCTCGGCGCGGACCTGGGGGCGACCGCGGTGGCCGCCGCCAAGGCCCGGTTCCAGAAGGCCGCCGAGACCATCCGGCAGGCCGCGGCCGCCGCCAGGTCCCGGGGCAGGGACGGCATCAAGGTCCTCGCCGCCTCCGCCGCCGCGGACATGTTCTACGTCTCCGACCCCAAGGTCTACCCGGACCTCTCCTACTACCGTTCCCTCGGCGTCCGGTTGGTCACCCCGGACAAGGTCGAGGGCGGCTTCTTCGAGAGCCTCAGCTGGGAGAACGCCGACAAGTACGACGCCGACGTGATCCTGCTGGACAGCCGCAGCTCGGCCCTGCAGCCCAAGGACCTGACGTCCAGGCCGACCTGGCAGAAGCTGTCCGCCGTCAGGGCCGGCCAGGTGGTGCCGTGGCTGAGCGAGGTCCGCCTGTCCTACGCCGGCTGCGCCCCGCTGCTGGAGCAGCTGGCCGCCGCGCTCGGCTCGGCGAAGAAGGTGGCCGCCTGATGAGCAGTCAGCAGGGGCCGCAGCCCTGGCGTTTCTTCGCTCTCCAGGTCGCCCGCACCCGGCGGGTCGGCCCCTCCATGGTCCGGATCACCTTCACCGGACCAGAGGTGGACGGCTTCCGCTCCGGCGGGCGCGACCAGCGGTTCAAGCTCTTCCTGCCGCAGCCGCACCAGGAGCGGCCGCGCGTCCCCGTAGAGGCGGGCGCCGAGGGCTGGTTCGCCGCCTGGCAGGCGATGGACCCGGACGAGCGCGCGGTCATGCGCTCCTACACCGTGCGGGCGCAGCGCCCGGGCGAACTGGCCGTGGACTTCGCCCTGCACGGCGGCACCGGCCCGGCCGGACGCTGGGCCGCCGCCGCCCAGCCCGGCGACCAGGTCATGGCGATCGGTCCGACGGAGGAGGACAACGCGGGCATCGACTTCCGGCCCCCGCCCGGAACCGACTGGGTGATGCTGGCCGCGGACCTCACCGCGCTGCCCGCCGTCGCGGGCATCCTCGACCGGCTCCCGGCCGGGCTCCCGGTCCGCGCCTGGGTGGAGGTCCCGCACCCGGAGGACGCCCAGCCGCTCGACACCGACCGCGGCGACCGCCGGGTGGAGTGGCTGACCGGCCGCTCCGCGTTGGACGCGGTCCGGGAGGCCGAACTGCCGCAGGGGACCGGCTACGCCTGGATCGCCGGGGAGGCCGCCACCGTGCGCGGGCTGCGCCGACACCTCGTCAACGAGCGGGGCTGGGACCGGACCTCGGTCACCTTCACCGGCTACTGGCGCCGGGGGGCGACCGAGGAGCAGCTCGTCGCCGAGGAGCTGGCCGGGGGGAGCCGGGCATGAGCGTGCACCGCCGGCACCACGAGCACCTGTTCAGCGCCGACACGCTGACCGCCTACCGGCACCTGGTCAACGCGGGCGCGCAGCGCGTCGCCGACCGGGCGGCCCGGGTCACCGGGCCGAGTACCGGAGTGGCGCCGCAGACCCTGGCCGCGGCGCTCGCCGCCGTGGACCTGGACGCGCCGCTGCACCACCCGGCCGCCGCCCTCGACGAGCTGGACACCCTCTACCTGCGCGACGCCGTCTGGTTCCACCACCCCCGCTACCTCGCCCACCTCAACTGCCCGGTGGTGCTGCCCGCACTGCTGGGCGAGGCGGTGCTGTCCGCCGTCAACTCCTCGCTGGACACCTGGGACCAGAGCGCGGGCGGGACGCTGATCGAGCGTCGGCTGATCGACTGGACCGCCGCGCGCATCGGCCTCGGGCCGGACGCCGACGGCGTCTTCACCAGCGGCGGCACCCAGTCCAACCTGCACGCCCTGCTGCTGGCCCGGGAGAAGGCGACCGGCGGCGACCCCGCCCTGCTGCCCCGGCTGCGGATCCTCGCCTCGGAGGTCTCGCACTTCAGCGTCGCCCGGGCCGCCCTGCTGATGGGCCTGGCCGGGGACGCCGTCGTCGCCGTCCCCACCGACCAGGCGCGGCGGATGCGACCCGCCGCGCTGGAGCGGGAGTTGGAGCGCTGCGCGCGGGCCGGCCTGGTGCCGATGGCGGTCGTGGGGACGGCGGGCACCACCGACTTCGGTTCGATCGACCCGCTGCCCCAGCTCGCCGACGCCGCCGCCCGCCACGGCGCCTGGTTCCACGTGGACGCCGCCTACGGCTGCGGCCTGCTGGCCTCGCCCACCCGGCGACAGCTGCTGGACGGGATCGAGCGGGCCGACTCGGTCACCGTCGACTTCCACAAGTCCTTCTTCCAGCCGGTCAGTTCGAGCGCTGTGCTGGTCCGCGACCGGCGCGCCATGACCCCGCTGGTGCACCACCACGACTACCTCAACCCCGAGCACCTCTCCGCCCGGCTGCCCAACCAGGTCGACAAGAGCCTGCAGACCACCCGCCGCTTCGACGCGCTGAAGCTGTGGCTGACGCTGCGGATCATGGGCGCGGACGCCGTCGGCGACCTCTTCGACCAGTGCGTCGACCGCGCCGAGCAGGGCTGGCGGCTGCTGGACGCCGACCCGCGCTTCGACGTCGTGGTCCGCCCGCAGCTGTCCACCCTGGTCTTCCGCTGGCGTCCCGCCGAGCCCGCCCCGGCCGCCCTGGTGGACGCCGCCAACCTGCACGCCCGCGAGGCCCTGGCCGCCTCCGGCGCGGCCCTCGTCGCCGCCACGGTCGTGGACGGCCGCGACCACCTGAAGTTCACCCTGCTCAACCCCGCCACCACGACCGCCGACCTGGCCGCCGTGCTGGACCTGCTCGCCGGTCATGCCACCGCCTACCTGGCGGCCCGGCAGGCTGCCTGACGCCCCCTCAGCCCCTGGAGGCCCCGTGCATGACTTCGTCGCCATCGGCCTCGGCCCGTTCAACCTGGGCCTCGCCGCGCTGACCCACCCGGTGGACGACCTGGACGGACTGTTCCTGGAACGCAAGCCCGCCTTCGACTGGCACCCCGGCATGATGCTGGAGCACGCCAGCATGCAGACGCCCTTCCTGGCCGACCTGGTCACCCTGGCCGACCCCGGCTCCCCGTTCTCCTTCCTCAGCTACCTCAAGCGACAGGGGCGGCTCTACCGCTTCTACATCCGGGAGAACTTCTTCCCGCTGCGCAGCGAGTACGCCGCCTACTGCCGCTGGGTCTCCGAGCAGCTGCCGGAGATCCGCTTCGGCGCCGAGGTCGAGCGCGTCGAGCACGACGGGGAGGGCTACGTCGTCCGGGTCGCCGACGGCACCGTGCACCGCGCCCGGCGGCTGGTGCTGGGCACCGGCACCCCCCCGTACGTGCCGCCCGCCGCACGCGACCTGCTCGGCAAGGACGGCGTGCTGCACAGCGGCGCGTACCTCGACCACGCCGAGGAGCTGCGCCGACGCGCCGCCGTCACCGTCGTCGGCAGCGGCCAGAGCGCCGCCGAGATCTACGCCGACCTGCTCGCCGACGCCGACCGCTGCGGCTACCGGCTCGACTGGGTGACCCGCTCGCCGCGCTTCTTCCCGCTCGAGTACACCAAGCTGACGCTGGAGATGACCTCCCCCGAGTACGTCGACTACTTCCACTCACTCCCGGCGGACGTCCGCGACCGCCTCGGGGCGACGCAGAAGGGCCTGTTCAAGGGCATCAGCGCAGAGACCGTGAACGGGATCTTCGAGCTGCTCTACGTCAAGTCGCTGGCCGGCCGGGTGAGCACCCGGCTGCTCGGCAACACCGCGCTGACGGCGGTGGACGCGGTGGACGGCGGCTACGAACTGACGCTGCACCAGCAGGAGCAGGACGTCGTGCACCGGATCCGGACGGAGGCGGTGGTGCTGGCCACCGGCTACCGTCACCGGGTCCCCGCATTCCTGGAACCGGTGCGCGACCGGCTCCGGCTCGACGCGCAGGGCCGCTTCGACGTTCGGCGCGACTGGAGCGTGGACGCCGCCGGCACCGGCGAGGTGCTGGTGCAGAACGCCGCGCTCCACAGCCACAGCCTGTCCGACCCGGACCTCGGCATGGGTGCCTACCGCAACTCCTGCCTGATCCGCACCATGACCGGGCGCGAGGTCTACCCGATCGAACGCCGCATCGCCTTCCAGGAGTTCGCCGCCGCATGACCCGCTACGACCTTCGCTTCCGTCCCGTGGACCCTGACGCCGACGCCGAGCTGCTGCACGCCTGGGTGACCCATCCCAAGGCCGTGTACTGGATGATGCAGGACGCGGCCGTGGACGACGTCCGGGCCGAGTACACCCGGCTGGACGCCTACCTGGGGCTGTTCGACGGTGAACCCCGCTGCCTCTACGAGCGCTACGACCCGGCGGTGGAACTGGCCGGGATCCATGCCTCGCGCCCGGGCGACGTGGGCATGCACGTGCTGGCCGCGCCGACCGGCACACCGCTGCCCGGCTTCACCCGGGCCGTCTTCCGTGCCGTGCTGGACGAGCTGTTCGCCGATCCGGCGACGCGGCGCGTCGTCGTCGAGCCCGACGTGCGCAACCGGGCCGTGCACCGGCTCAACGCGCTGATGGGCTTCCGGCCGCAGCGGGTGGTGCAACTGCCCGCCAAGCGGGCGCTGTTGAGCACCCTGACCAGAGAGCAGTACCGGGCCGCGACGGGCGCGCCGCCGGAGACCGGGCACCTCGCCCCGCAGCTTTGGGCGGAGGCCAACCGCCGCCTCGTCCGCAAGGCTCTCGCCGAGTTCGCGCACGAGCGCCTGATCAGCCCGACGCCGCTCCCGGACGGCCGTTACGGCGTGGCCTCGGACGACGACACGGTCGGCTACCGCTTCCGCGCCCGGCGCCTGGCGCTGGACCACTGGCAGATCGACGCCGACTCGCTCACCCGGCACCGGGGCGAAACGGAACTTCCGCTGGACGCCTGTGAGTTGGTCCTGGAACTGCGGCGCAGCCTGAACCTGTCGGACGAGGTGCTGCCCGTCTACCTGGAGGAGATCACCTCCACACTGGCGGCCACCGCCTTCAAGCTGTCCCGGCCCGCGCCGACCGCCGAGGAGCTGGCGGCCGACGCCGACCTGCAGACGGTCGAGGCCGCGATGACCGAGGGCCACCCGTGCTTCGTCGCCAACAGCGGCCGCCTGGGCTTCGACTCGGCCGAGTACCTGCGCTACGCGCCCGAAGCGGCCGCCCCGGTGCGGCTGCACTGGGTCGCCGCCCGGGAGGAGCACGCGGTGCTGGCCCTGGGCCGTGGGGCGAACCTGGAGGAGCTGCTGGCCGACGCCCCGGCCGTGCCGAGCGGGTACGTCGCGATCCCGGTGCACCCGTGGCAGTGGCGGAACAGACTGTCCGTCAGCTACGCGGGGGAGCTGGCCTCGGGCCGGCTGCTGCACCTGGGCGAGGGCCGGGACAGCTACCTGCCGCAGCAGTCCGTCCGCACCTTCTTCAACACGGCCGCCCCGGACCGGCCCTATGTGAAGACGGCCCTGTCCGTCCTCAACATGGGCTTCCTGCGCGGACTCTCGGCCGACTACATGGCGACCACCCCGGCCGTCAACGACTGGCTGGCCGACCTGGTCGCCGCCGACCCGGTCCTGTCCGGCTCCGGCTTCTCGATCCTGCGCGAACACGCCGCGGTCGGCTACCGCCACCCGCACTACCCGGCGGGCACGGCCCAGCAGAAGATGCTCGCCGCGCTGTGGCGGGAGAGCCCCTTCCCGAAGCTGCGGGAGGGCGAACGCGCCGCCACGATGGCCTCCCTGCTGCACCTGGACCGCGAGGGCAACTCCCTGGCGGCGGCACTGATCGCCCGCTCGGACGTCTCGCCGGAGGCGTGGCTGCGCGCCTACCTCGACGCCTACCTGAGCCCGATCCTGCGCTGCTACTACGCCTACGGCCTGGTGTTCATGCCCCACGGCGAGAACGTCATCCTGGCGCTGGACGAGAAGGGCGTGCCCACGCGGGCGTTCTTCAAGGACCTGGCCGAGGAGATAGCCGTCCTCGATCCCGAACTCCCGCTCCCCGACGAGATCTCCCGGGTACGGGCCGAGGTCCCGGAGCAGCAGCGGATCCTGTCCATCGTCACGGACGTCTTCGACTGCTTCTTCCGCTTCCTGGCCGCCACCCTGGACGCCTGCGGGGCGCTCGGCGAGAAGCGGTTCTGGGCCGTCGTCGCCGAACAGGTCCGCGCCCACGAGGCGGACACCTCCGCCCTGTTCGCGGAGCGCTTCCCGCTGTCGTGCCTCAACCGGCTCCAACTCCGCAACAACCGCCAGATGGTCGACCTCACGGACCCCGCCGGCGCGATCTCCCTGGCGGGAACCCTGGGCAACCCGCTGTACCACTGAGGGGCGCGAGGAACTGCGCGACCAGCCCACCACGCGCGGAGGTTCGGCCCCGTGTGCGGGTCGGACCTCCCGGAGTGGTGGGCTGGTCGCGCTGGGGGCACCTCCCGCCCGAAGGGTGGGGGATTCCTCGCGCCCCTGGAGGTGCGTGGCTAGACGCCTGCGTAGCTGTGCTTGCCGTTGATGAAGATGCTCACGCCGTACGAGTTGAACAGGAAGCACGCGAACGCGATCAGCACCAGGTAGGCAGCCTTCCGGCCCTTCCACCCCGCTGTGGCGCGGGCGTGCAGGAAGCAGGCGTACGCGACCCAGGTGATGAAGGCCCAGGTCTCGGTCGGGTCCCACTCCCAGTAGTGGCCCCACGCCGCCTCGGCCCAGATCGCCCCCGCGATGATCGTGAACGTCCACAGCGGGAAGATGAAGGCGTTGATCCGGTAGGACCACTTGTCCAGCGTGGCCGAGGACGGCATCCGCTCGCAGACCGAACTCCACCAGCCGCCACGGGCCTTGCCCAGGCCGACGGCCACCTCGTAGTGGTCCTTGAACAGGTACAGCACCGCCGCGATCGCGCCCGCGTAGAACGCGCCGCCGCAGATCATCGCGCCGGAGACGTGGATCCACAGCCAGTACGAGTGCAGCGCCGGGACCAGCTGCTCGGAGTCGGTGTAGAAGACGGTGACCGCGAGGCCCAGGCCCAGCAGTGCGCCCAGCGTCAGCGGCAGGCCCAGCCAGCGCACGTTCTTGCCCGCGGCCAGCAGGCCGACGTAGAGCAGCGACGCCACCGCCGTCATGGCGCAGGTGAACTCGTAGAGGTTGCCCCACGGCGGCCGGTGCGCCGAGGCGCCGCGGGCGATCACCGCGCACACCAGCAGCAGCGTGGCCAGGGTGGTCAGCGAGACCGCGACGCGGCCGATGCGGTCGGCCTTCTCGTCGCCGCCCGCCGCGCCGGGGCCGTCGGCGGGCGGGGCGGCGTCGCCGCGCGTGAGCACATCGACGGTGCCCGCCTTGGCGGCGACCGTGCGCGTCAGCGTGGCGGTGCCGCCGGCCCGGCGGACGGTGACCTCGACGGCCGGGCCTTCCTCGGCCGCCGTCTCCTCCGTCCCCGCCGCGTCCTGAGCGTCCGTCACCAACTGGGCGGACTGGCGGGCCACGCGGCTGCGGCCGCCGAAGGTCCACTCGAAGGTGTAGGCGAGGAAGGCCAGCATGAAGACGGCCATCGCCGAATAGATCAGTGTGTTGGAGATGTTGGCGAGGCTGGTGTTGATCGCCGTGTCAGCGAGAAACACGCTCACTCCTTGCTGGCCGTGGAGACGGGGTCGGGGTCGGCTGCGGTCTGCTGCTTGGGCACCTTCTCGGCCCGGGCCGCGCGCTGGAGTTCGAGGGCCACGTCGGCCAGTTCCTCCGCGATGCGGGCCGACTCGCTGCGGGCGAGGCCGGCGACCTCGACCGTGGTCAGGCCGTCCGGGCCGGTGACCGCGCGCACCCAGATCCGGCGGCGCTGGACGAACAGCGAGCCGATCAGGCCGAGGACGGCCAGCACGGCGCTGCTCAGCGCCCAGCCGGTGCCCGGGTTGTGCGCGACGGTGAAGTTGGCCCACTGCTTGAGGCCGGTGAAGACGACCGTGCCGCCGCTCGGCAGGTCGAAGCCCTGGCCGGGCGCGAGCTGCAGGGCCATCGGGACGGTGACGGTCTTGCCGTTCTTGTCCTTGCCGGTCTCGGTGTACTGCTTCAGGTGCTTGGTGTTGAGCTGGTAGACGCTCTGCGGCGCACCGGAGTTGTTGCCCAGGTCGCCGTGGTAGGCCGTCAGGTAGAGCGCCGGGTCGAGCGCCTGCGGGAAGATCGAGTGCGGGCCGATCCTTCCGAACTCGCTGGTGGGCGCCTTGGTCGGAGTCAGCAGCGCGCTGAAGCCGAGCTGCTCGCTGGTGCCCTGGCTGTTCACGTAGCCGTCGCTGACCTTGATGGCGCAGATGGAGCTGAGGTTGGCGTCCTGCGGCAGGCAGGGCGTCGGGCCGTCGAAGACGACGTTGCCCTTCGCGTCGGTGACCCGGATCACCGGGGCGTAGCCGTGGGCGGTGAGGTAGACGTTGCTGCCGCCGATCTCCAGCGGGTGGTTGACCTCGATGGTGCCCGAGCGGGTCTTCGTGGAGTCGCTGCCGGTCCAGTAGGACACGTGGGCCTTGAACTCCCGCGCGGTGCCCACCTGCTGACCGCTGGTCTGGTAGCTGGCGGAGAAGCTGTCCAGCTTGAAGCCGAAGGGGTCCAGGCTGTCGGCGGTGTAGAAGGTACTGGGCATGAAGTCGTCGTACTGGGTGACGTTGTTGCTGAACGCGCTGCCCTCGACGACGATCACGGTGCCCTGGCCGCCGAGCAGCCGTCCCGCCGCGAAGGCGAGCAGCAGGCCGAACAGCGAGATGTGGAAGAGCAGGTTGCCGACCTCGCGCAGATAGCCCTTCTCCGAGGTGACGCTGCCGCCGTTGCGGGCGACGCGGAACCGCCGCCTCTTCAGCACCTGCTGGGCCGCGCTGAGCGCCACGGCCTCGTTCACCCGGCTCTGCCAGCTCGCGTAGACCGGCATCCGCTCCAGGTGCTTCGGCGCGGCCGGCGGCTGCGAACGCAGCACGCCGACGAACTGCCAGGTACGGGGGACGATGCAGCCCGCGAGCGAGATGAACAGCAGGATGTAGATCGCCGAGAACCAGAACGAGCTGTAGACGTGGAACATCCCCAGCTTGTCGTAGATCGGCGTCAGCGTGGTGTGCTTCATCCGGAACTCCGCCACCTTGGCGGCAGCGGTGCTCGTCTGCGGCACGAGGGAACCGGGGACGGCGGCGAGCGACAGCAGGAAGAGCAGGATCAGCGCGGTCCGCATGGACGTCAGCTGCCGCCAGGTCCAGCGCAGCCACCCGCCGAGACCGATGCCGACGACCTGCGCGGCCTCCTCGGAGGGCGCGCTGCTCAGCTTGGCGGCCGCCGCCTCGTCCGCCGCCTCGCGGGGTTCCGTCGTGTCGCTCATCTCAGATTCCCGTGGTGAAGTTGCTGGTCCAGACCGTCAGTTGGTAGTCGATCTGCGCCCAGACGCCGGTGAGCAGCAGCACGCCGACGACCACGAGCACGCCGCCGCCGACGCCGGTCACCAGGCGGTAGTGGCTCTTGACCCAGCCGAACGCACCCAGCACCTTCCGGAAGGCGAGCGCGGCCGCGACGAAGGGGAGGCCCAGGCCGAGGCAGTACGCGAGCGCCAGCAGCGAGCCGCGAGCGGCGCTGCCCTGCGTCCCGGCGAGGGAGACCACGGAACTGAGCACCGGGCCGATGCACGGAGTCCAGCCGAGACCGAAGACGATGCCCAGCAGCGGCGCGCCGACCAGGCCGACCATCGGCCGCCGGTGGCTGCGCACCTCGCGCTGGGTGAAGCCCGGCAGGGCACCCGCGAAGGCCAGCCCCATGAGGATGGTGAGGATTCCGGCGACACGGTCGACGGCGGTCTGATGCGCCATCAACTGCTGTCCGACGAAGCCGAACAGGGAGCCCTCGGAGACGAAGACGGCGCTGAAGCCCAGGATGAACAGCAGCGCCCCGGCCAGCATCCGGCCGCGGCGGCGGCCCTCGGCGTCCTGCAGATCGACGGCCGAGAAGCCGGTGACGTAGGACAGGTAGCCGGGGACGAGGGGGAGCACGCAGGGCGAGAAGAAGGAGACGAGCCCGCCGAACAGGGCGACGGGGACCGCCAGTATCAGCGCTCCGCTGAGCACCGTCTCGTTGGGCGTCACGACTTCTCCGCCAGCACCGGCTGGAGCAGCTTCGTCAACTGCTCGCTGGTGAGCGGCTGCAGCGCGCGGACGGCGACCCTGCCCTCGCGGTCCAGGATCAGCGTGGACGGGATGGCCTGCGGGTTGAGGCTGCCCTTCGGGAACTTGAGCAGCAGTTCGCCGTCCGGGTCGTAGAGGTTGGGGTAGGTCAGCCCGTGCGCCGAGACGAACGCCTTGGCGGCGGGGACCTGCAGGTCCCGGGTGTTGATGCCGACGAACTGGACGCCTTCGGCCTGGGTGGCCTTGAACACCGACTCCAGGTCACCCGCCTCCGCCCGGCACGGCCCGCACCACGAGCCCCAGACGTTGAGGACGACGACCTTGCCGCGGTAGTCGGCGAGGGACAGCGGCTTGCCGTCGAGGTCCTGCCCGCTGAGGCTGATCGCCGCGCCGCGGTCCTTCACCGGGACGGTGGCGGAGGTGCCGGTACCGGAGACGAAGTGGGTGTCGCTGCTGCTGGAGCCGGAACCGCTGCCCGAGCAGGCGGTGAGTGCGAGCGCGGCGGCTGCCGCAGCGGCGAGCGCGGCGGAAACGCGGAAGGCGGGGCGACTCATGTGAAGAGTTTCGCATGGGAATTCAGGCGGCTTTGACCACCCCCCTTGATCGTGTCGCCACCTGTTCTGACCTGGGGCGTTGATCAATTCCCGATCTTTATCCGGCACTTATTGAACTCAGGCTTACCACCCGTCCGCCCGGGGGGCGCCGGGCTGTGGACATGTGCGGCTCCGCCGGGTGGGCGCGACCAGCCCACCACCCGAGGAGATCCGGCACCGATCAACGGGGCGAACCTCCGTGGGTGGCGGGCTGGTCGCGCTGGGGGCACCTCCCGCCCGAAGGGGGGATTCCACGCGCCCCTGGGGGCCGCGCCCCCCTGACGGGGTTACGCCCCGAAGGCCTTCTTGCCGGCCAGGTGGGCCGGGAGGAGATCCCGCGCGGGCTCGCTGTAGCCGATGGAGATGATCTTGTCCCCCTGGAAGGTGAAGCTGGTCAGGCTCGCCAGCGAGCACTGCCGGCGGCGCGGGTCGTGCCACAGCCGCCGCTTCTCCGCGAAGCTGCGCAGGGTCCAGATCGGCAGCTGGTGGCTGACCACGACCGCCTCGTGCCCGCGGGCCGCGTCCCGCGCGCTCTCCAGCGCGCCCATCATCCGCACGACCTGCTCGATGTACGGCTCGCCCCAGGACGGGCGGAACGGGTTGGTCAGGTGCTTCCAGTGCGACGGGTTCCTCAGGGACCCGTCGCCCACCCCGAAGGTCTTGCCCTGGAACACGTTGGCGGCCTCGATCAGCCGCTCGTCCGTCCCGACCGTCAGGCCGTGCGCCGCGGCGATCGGGGCGGCCGTCTCCTGCGCGCGCTCCAGCGGGGAGGCCACCACGTACGTGACGTCCCGGCCGCTGAGGTGGTCCGCCACCCGGTCGGCCATCTTCCGGCCCAGGTCGGACAGGTGGTAGCCGGGCAGCCGCCCGTACAGCACACCGGTGGGGTTGTGCACCTCGCCGTGGCGCATGACGTGCACCACGGTGATCTCGTCACCGCTCTTCGCGGCAGCCTTCGCGTCGTCGCTCATGTCGCCCAGTATCCCGTCCGTCAGGCCTGCGCCGCGGCTGCCGCCTGGGCGGCCTTCGGCAGCGCGTCGGCGATGCGCTGGATCGCCCGCTCGTCGTGCGCGGAGGACACGAACCAGGACTCGAAGGCGGACGGCGGCAGGTAGACGCCCTCGGCCAGCAGGGCGTGGAAGAAGGCGGTGAAGCGGAACGCCTCCTGCTCCCGGGCCTCCTGGTAGTTCGTCACCTGACGGTCCGTGAAGAACACCGAGAACATGTTGCCCGCCGTCTGCAGGCTGTGGGCCACACCCTCCTTCGTCAGCGCCTCGCTCACCAGGCCGCTGATCTCGGCCGCCACCCGGTCCACCGTGGCGTACACCTCGTCGGTGGCGTTGCGCAGCTGGGCCAGGCCGGCGGCGGTGGCGATCGGGTTCCCGGAGAGGGTGCCGGCCTGGTAGACCGGGCCGGCCGGGGCCAGGTGGGCCATGACGTCCGCGCGGCCGCCGAAGGCCGCGGCGGGGAAGCCGCCGCCCATGACCTTGCCGAAGGTGAGCAGGTCCGGGGCCCAGCCCTCGCGGGCGGCCTCCAGTCCGTACCAGCCTGAGCTGGAGACACGGAAGCCGGTCATCACCTCGTCGGAGATGAACAACGCGCCGTTCTCCCGGCAGAGTTGGGCCAGACCGCCGTTGAAGCCGGGCAGCGGCGGGACCACGCCCATGTTGCCGGGGCTGGCCTCGGTGATCACGCAGGCGATCTCGCCGGGGTGCGCGGCGAACGCGGCCCGCACGGCGTCGAGGTCGTTGTAGGGGAGCACGATGGTGTCCCCGGCCTGGGCGCCGGTGACGCCCGGGGTGTCCGGCAGCGCGAAGGTGGCGACGCCGGAGCCGGCGGCGGCCAGCAGCGCGTCCACGTGGCCGTGGTAGCAGCCGGCGAACTTGACGACCTTGGACCGGCCGGTGAAGCCGCGGGCCAGCCGGATCGCGGACATGGTGGCCTCGGTGCCGGAGGAGACCAGCCGGACCTGCTCCACCGGGGCGACCCGGGCGACGATCTCCTCGGCCAACTCGACCTCGCCCTGACCGGGCGTGCCGAAGGACGTGCCGTTCGCCACAGCCCGCTGCACCGCGTCGATGACGGCGGGGTGGGCGTGGCCGAGCAGCATCGGGCCCCAGGAGCAGACCAGGTCGACGTACTCGCGGCCGTCGGCGTCGGTCAGGTAGGGGCCGCGGCCGGAGACCATGAAGCGGGGGGTGCCGCCGACCGCCCGGAAGGCGCGGACCGGCGAGTTGACCCCGCCGGGCGTGACGACCGAGGCACGCTCGAACAGCGCCTCGGAGACGGGGGCCTCGTAGGGGTACGGACGGCTGGCGGAAGCGGGGGTGTCTGCGTGGGTCACCCCGCCATGGTCTCAAATCGCTCACAACCGCATGTCGCACCCCTTCGACGGCATGTTCCGCGCGGGCATCTGGGACGATGATCGGGTCACAGTCATGCCGCGCTTCTGGCCTGGCCTGTTGGCAAAACGCGCACGGACAGTAAGGATGGTCCGGTGCGTGTCGGGGTATGGCGTGAGCACGCTCGCTCGTGGGCACGGCCATGGGTATGCACGGGTACGGCGTAGGTGGCAGAGGTGGAGGTGCTGACCGCGTGGGGGTGACGTACAAGTACTTCGGCGCACCCGACCGCGCGACGGCAGCCCGCGTTCCCACCGCCCTCGGCCGCGACGGCCTCGGGCTGGACGCCGGCGAGCTCGGGACGCTCGGGCGTCTCGGCGAGCTCTTCGGCCACGACGGCTCGGAGGAGTCGCTGGGCGGCTCGCTCTCGACGAAGATCAAGCCGGAGACCATGTCGGCGATGGTGCTCACCGGCATCGTCGGCATCCCGCTGAACGAGGTGCCCCCGCTGGAGCTGGTGGTGCTGCACCCCGACTACGCGGTGATGCAACTCCCCCGCACCGTGATCGACCCCCTCCGCGAGGCGGACGAGGCGCAGCTCGGCACCGCCGCCTTCATCTGGTCCACGGTCCCCGACCGCCGCGGCCCGCGGGACGCCTTCGTCATCTACAAGATGCTGCACGAGTGGCAGGACTTCGCGGTGCGCCTGCACGACGCCGGGCACCAGCTGTACTGCCTGATGTGGCCGTAGGCCGACGGGCCCGGATCAGCGGAGCACGTCGAAGACCTGCTTCTGCACCCCGTTGGGGTACACCTCGTGCTCGACCAGGCGCAGCTTCTGGGTGTCCTTGTCCGTCGCGCTGAACAGGCGCTTCCCCGCGCCGAGCAGCAGCGGGTAGACGAGCAGGTGGTAACGGTCGATCAGACCCGCGTCGGAGAGCGCCTGGTTGAGGGAGGCGCTGCCGTGGACGATGATCGGGCCGCCGTCGGTCCGCTTGAGGGCGGCGACGTCGTCGAGGGAGCGCAGGATCGTGGTCTCGCCCCAGTCGGAGACCAAGTCTGCGTCGGTGAGGGTGGTGGAGACGACGTACTTGGGCAGCGTCCGGTAGCGGGCGAACTCCGCCATCTGCGGCCAGACGGGGCTGAACGCCTGGTAGCTGACGCGGCCCAGGAGCATCGCCGTAGCCTCCTCCTGCTCGCGGCCCTTGATCTCGAAGGCCTCGGGGACGAACTCGACCTCCTTGAAGGTCCATCCGGCGTTGCGGTAGCCGGGCTCGCCGCCCGGGGCCTCGACGACGCCGTCGAGGGAGATGAATGCGGTGCTGATGAGGGTGCGCATGGGGGGCTCCTCGGAAGTCTCGTGTCCGGTGACGGGTGGTCAGCTGAAGAGGGCGGTGAGCCACCGCTGCCAGGCGGCCTGGGCGCCGTCCGCGTCGGCGTGGGCGTCCGCGTCGAAGAGGTGATGGAACGTCAGCACGATGCCCGGGCCCTGGTGGAAGGTCAGGAGGGCGTCCGTGCCGCGGATCCCGAAGCGCTCGTCGTCCGCCCAGACGACCTCGCCGTCCAGCGCCGGGAGGTCGGCCGGCCCGCCATGGGCCCGAGCGCCCCGCACGAGCGGGTCGGGCAGCGACAGGGCGCGGGCGAGTACGGCACGGACGTCCTCGCCCGGCCGGGCGCCCGTGGGCGCTGCGGCGAAGACGGGGACGGCGGTTCGTCCGGGGAAGTGGGCGAGGTATTCGGCCAGGGTGTGCAGGTGGAAGGGCCAGCCCCGGCGCAGCGCGTCGTACTCGTCCTGCCAGTCGTCGCCGAGCATGCCGCTGTGGACGACGCGGAGCACGGTGCTGCCGCCCTCGCGCCCCTCGATGAGGTACTCGAAGGCCATGAACCGCCCGTCCTCGGCCGGGGCGGTGCGCGAGGCGAAGCGCTTGCCGGGCTCGTAGGCGGTGATCAGCGCCTCCTCGCGATGGCCACCGGTCTCCATCGCGGCCACCCCGCCCTCGCGGGGCTCGACCTGGTTGCGGCCCATGAACCAGGAGTCGATGCCCGGCCCGGTGGCGATGGCCTCCCAGACCTGCTCAGGAGTCGCGGCGAGCGTCGTCTCCAGCTCGATCCCGAAGGGGTGCGTCATCGTCAGTCCTCCTGTCCCGCTGGGGACTTGGTCCTCCGGTTGTCCTGGGACGCGGCCGGGACCTGGTGCAGGCCCACGACCACGCGGTGACTGCGCCCGCCGGGGGCGGACTCGTCGTGGTAGCGGCTGACCAGCGCGCCCACGGCCTGGGCCAGCTCCTCGGCGAAGGCCGCCCGGTCGGCGGCGGAGGCGAAGCGCACCTCCGCGTCGATGCCGAAGGTGGCCACCCGCCGTCCGGCGCGAGCCGCGCCGGTGAGCAACTGCCCGACCTCCTGCACCAGCCGGGACCCGAGTGCCAGCAGCCACCGCGCGGAGAGCTGGTCCGGCGAGCGGGACGGGTCCGGGCTCACGGCGGCCAGCACGCTCGGCGAGATCACGTACGACGCGGCGGCGGCGCGGTAGACCCGCTCGGTGACGTTGCCCTTGCGCCGCTCCTCGACGAGCTCGACCAGCCCGTGCCGCTCCAGTTCCTTCAGGTGGTAGTTGACCTTCTGCCGAGGCAGCCCCAGGCGTCCGGCCAGCATCGCGGCCGAGCCGGGCTCGGCCAGGGCGGCGAGGATGGCGGCCCGTATCGGGTCCAGCGACGCCTCGGCCGCGGCGGGTTCTTCGATCACGGCGATGTCCAGCACCCCTCCAGGCTCACTCCGACAAGAAAATTTGTCAAGACAAATGAAGCTGTCGGATAGCGAAAGAGTCCCGATGTCACGGATGGTGCCGGAACGCCCACTTGTCCGTAGGAAGGTGGAACCGGTACGGCGGCGAGGGGTGGTCGGGTGGTTACGGAAGCGGCGGTCCGCGACCGACTGTTCACGGAGCTTTACCGCGAACACTGAGCAGCCCTGGTCTGGCAGTTGCGCTGCCAGGGCGCATCGGAGGCGGAGGCCTGCGACGCCGTCCAGGAGGCTTTCGCCGCGGCGCTGCGGGCCGGCCCCCTGGACCGGGACGATGCCTGGCCGGCCTGGCTGCGGACCGTGTCGCGGCGCTGCTACCTGCACGCCCGCGGGAGGAACGCGCGGCCCGCCGTCGAACCCCGAGCGCCGCAGGAGCTTCCCGAGTCCGCAGCCCACGGCGGGGAGAGCGCCGGCGACGCGGCCTCGGCACGACTGCACCGATTCGGCGTACTGGAGCTGCTGCGTTCCCTGCCGGAGCGTCAACGCCTGGTGTTCACCCTGCACTTCGAGGGGTTGGCCACGGCGGAGATCGCGGCTGAGCTGGAGATGCAGGAGGCGGCCGTGCGCAAGAACCTCTCCCGGGCGCGCACCGCGCTGAAGGCCCGGCTGCCGCTGCTGACGGAGGACGACGATGCCTGACCCCCGCGACCGCACCGACGACGACCGGCTCGACCTGCTGTTCCGCGCATCGCGCGCCGCGTACCTGTCCGCCGCGGACGCCGCCTTCGACCTGGCCGCCGGCCTCGCGGACGTCCGCGCCCGTGCCGCTCGGCGCGCTGAGCCCGGAGCTGACCGGGCGGCGGCGCTCGGGCAGGTGGACCGGCTCGCCTCCCTGCTCGGCCTGCTCCCGGCGACGGCCCCGGGCGAGCTGGCAGCCGCCGTGGGCCGGGCGAGGGAAGAACTCTTCGCGCTACGCCATGCTCTGACGAGCCGTCAGGCGCTGCTCCCGCTGGACGGCTTCCGGGCGAGTCTCGGACAGGCGGAGCTGGCCGCCGCTCGACTCGGCTCGGTCGGCCTCGATGCCGTGCTCAGCGGTCGGATCCCGGATCTCGGCGGGGTACGGGTGGACATCCACGCCGAGGTGACGCGGCTCGCGGAACTGCTCGGAGGCGGCCCCGCCGGACCCCGCCGCCGTCGTGCGCGCCGCGCGGCCGGCGAGCCCTGGGCGCGGCGTGAGCGCTGACCTGCGCCTGCTCCGGTACCGGGACTTCCGGGTGTTCCTGGTCGGCCACTTCACCTCCATGCTGGGGACGGCCATGTCGACGCCCGCCACCGCCTTCGCGGTGCTGGACAGCGGGGGCGGCGCTGCCGCCCTCGGCTGGGTCATGGCGGCCGGGATCGTGCCCCAGCTCGTCTTCCTGCTTCCGGGAGGAGTGGCCGCGGACCGTCTGGGCCACCGCCGGATGATGCTCGCCGCCGACGCGGCGCGGGCCGTCGCGCAGGGTGCCCTCGCACTGGTGCTGCTGGCCGGTCACGGGCATGCCGAGCCGTGGCTCTTCCTGGTTGCCGCCCTGGTCCGGGGCGGAGGCGAGGCCTTCTTCCGCCCGGCGTTCAGCGCCCTCACACCGGACATCGCGCCGCAGCCTCACCTCGTCCGTGCCAACGCCCTGCTCGGGACGGCCCGTTCGAGCGCCGCGGTCGCCGGCCCCGCGCTGGCGGGTGTCCTCGTCGCGGTGACCGGCCCTGCGCTCGTCCTCGCCGTGGACGCCGCCAGCTACCTGGTGAGCGTCGCGGCCCTCACCGCCCTGCGGACCCCGCCGCCCGTTCCGGTCACGAAGGGGCGACGCCGCGAACTGACCGAAGGATGGCGGGAGTTCCGCTCGCGCCGCTGGCTCGCCGCGACCACGGCTCACCTCAGCGTCGTGAACCTCGCGGTCTGGGGCCCCTTCCTGCTCCTCGGGCCCGTACTGCTGGACCGCCCCGGAGGCGGGGGCGCGGGCGCGTGGGGCTGTGTCATGGCCGCCTACGGCGCGGGCTCGATCCTGGGCGGCCTGCTCGCGCGGGAGGTGCGCTACCCGCTCCGCTGGGCCACCCTGGCTGCTCTGGGCTACGGCCTCCCGTGCGCCCTGCTGGCGGCCGGGGCCGCCCCGGGCTGGACGGCGGCGGGCGCCGCCGTGGCCGGGGCCGGCTCGTCCCTCTCGGCGGCATTCGCCGCGACCGCCACCCAGCAGCACGTTCCGCGCCGAGCCCTGGCCCGGGTCAGCTCCCTGCAGACCCTGGGCACGTTCTCGCTCGGTCCCCTCGGCCTCGTGCTCGCCGGGCCGCTGGCCCACATCCTCGGCGCCTCCCGGCTGCTGTGGTGCTCCGCGGCCGTCTGCGCCGCCGTCGCCCTCGCCGTCCTCGCCCGGCGGGACGTCCGCCGGCAGGCGGTCAGCCGGGACGGCGCGGGTGACGGGCCGTCAGTGGGGCAGGGGCAGCGCGGCGGTGCGGGAGGGGTCGGTGAGGATGTCCAGGGCGGTGATGCGGCCGGCCTGGATGGTGAAGGACATGACGGACAGGACGCGGCCCTCGCGGAAGGAGACGACGCCGGGCGAGCCGTTGACCAGGACGACGCGGCCCTCGGCCGCGAAGCGGGCGAAGGTGATCGCCTGGGAGGCGACCTCGGTCGCGCCGCGGCGCAGGATGCCCGGGACGAGCGTGCCGCCGTCGGAGCGGGCCACCACGTCCGGGTCGAGGACGGCCAGCAGGGCCTCGAAGTCGCCGGCGCGGGAGGCGGACAGGAAGGCGTCCACGACGCTGCGCTTGCGGGCGTTGTCCGTGTCGGCCGCCGGGGTCGCGCCCTGGACGCGGCGGCGGGCCCGGCTGGCGAGCGGGCGGGTCGAGACCACGGTGCGGCCGAGGATCGGGGCGATGTCGTCGAAGGGCACGTCGAACATGTCGCGCACGGGCGAAGAAGCACGGCGAGTCCGACGAGCGCCTGCACGCGGTCGTGGCCTGGAGGGAGGCCCCGTTCTTCACCGACGAGGAGCGCGCCGCCCTGGCCCTGACGGAGGCCGTCACCCGGATCGCGGACCGCTCCGGCAAGGCCGTGGCCGACGAGCTCTGGGACGAGGCGGCGGACCACTTCAACGAGGAGCAGCTGTCCGCGATCATCCTGATGATCGGCCTCACCAATCTCTTCAACCGGATCAACACCGCCATCGAGGAGCCGGCCGGCGCCGAATGGAGCTGAGCCCGGGGCGGCCCCGTCGCCTACCGTGCAGACATGACGTGGCTGAACGAGAGCATGCTGGACCGGGCCGGGCGGTTCCTGTGGACCTCCGGCCGGGTGCTGGAGCAGCGCCGGTTCGCGTGGCACTTCGGCGGACCGGCCGAACCCGCAGACCGCGAGGGGCTGTTGGCGGCCCTGGACGGCTACCGCACTCCGGACGGCGGTTACGCCTTCGGCCTGGAACCGGACGTGCGCGGGCCCGCGCCCCAGCCGCTGGCCGTACCGACCGCGTTGCGGGTGCTGGCGGAGGCCGGGGCGCTGGGCGCGGACCGGCTCGGGCCGCTGTGCGACTGGCTGGCCGGCGTGGCGGCCCCCGACGGCGGCGTGCCGAGCGTGCTGCGCACGCTGCGGCCTTACCCGCGCCCGCCCTGGCTGCCGATCGCCGACGAGCCGCCGGGCGACCTGCTGGCGACCGGTCAGATCGTCGGACCGCTGCTGCGCAGCGGCTTCGACCACCCGTGGCTGGAGCCCGCGGTGGACTTCTGCCGCCGCGCCGTGGAGGCGCTCCAGGACACGCACCCCTACGAGGTGGGCGCCGCCCTGTGCTTCCTGGACGCGCTCCCGGACGATCCGTGGGCGCGGCAACAGGCGCGGCGGCTTGGCGAGTTGGTGCGGGCGCAGCGGCTCGTGCTGCTGGACCCGGCGCACCCGGAGCAGGCCCGGCTCGCCCCCGGCTACGCGCCCGGCGAGTTCCACCTCCCGTACGACTACGCACCCGAGCCCGGCAGCCTGGCCCGGTCCTGGTTCACCGACGCGGAGATGGACCGGAGCCTGGCGTACCTCGCCGGGCAGCAGCAGGAGGACGGCGGCTGGCCGATCCGCTGGGCGCAGTGGTCCCCGACTACGGTGGTCGAGGCCCGGCCCGGGGTGACCCTGGCGGCGCTGCTGACGCTGCGCGCCCACGATCGGGCCGCGGCGGCGTAGAGGACGCGCACAGGCCGGGCGGCGACTCCGGGCAGGTACGCCGACCAGGCGGAGGAGCAACGCGGGCGGCGGGGACGTCGAGGCGACGAGGGCCTGTGCGGCGGACCTTTCCGGATCAGCGCGCAACGTTCCCCCGGCCTCCGGGCGCGAGGTGCCCCAGGTGCGGCCGGCTCCGAGGTGCCCCGGTGCGGTCGGCTCCGAGGTGCCGGAGCGCCCTCGTGCTGGACGTACTCGGGCGCTGCGCCGACGAACGGTGGAGCACCTCCCGGCCGAGGGCTGGGGGAGGCCTGCTCGGGGCGCCTCCCGCCCGAAGGGCGGGCAAGCGGCCCGGGCCTGGAAAGACCCGCCGGACAGGCCCTCCTTGCCCGGCTGGC
>NZ_JBHSQJ010000040.1:24484-36861 GCF_042658505.1 Streptacidiphilus monticola
CCCTCGTCGCCCGGCTGCCGGGTCCTCGGCCGCGGCGAAGCCGTCCAGGCCGCCGGCGGCCTTCCTGGGGGCGGGCGGGGCGCGTCGGTCCGGCGGGCGGGGCGGCCCGGCGGGGCGGGCCGGCGGGTCGGAGTCGCCCGGGGCGCCGGTAACGCCAACTCCCTTGTGGGAGCGCTCCCATGAGGGGCAGGATGCCTCCCATGACCTCGATCGCCGACCCGACGCGCCGCGCCCTCGTTCGCCCCTACCGGCCCGAGGACCGGGACGCGCTGTTCGACATCTGCGTGCGCACCGCCGAGAACGGCGGGGACTCACGGGACCTGTATCCGGACCACGAGCTGCTGCCCAACATCTTCGCCGCGCCGTACGCGGAGCTGGAGCCCGACCTGGCCTTCGTGGTCGACGACGGGACCCGGGCCGTGGGCTACGTCGTCGGGACGGCGGACACCGCGGAGTTCGTGCGCCGCTTCCGCGAGGAATGGCTGCCCCGGCTGGCCGACCGCTACCCCGCTCCGGCCTGGATGAACGACCCCGGGCGTGCGCCCCGGACGCCGACCGAGGTGATGCTGCGTCTGATGCACACGCCGGAGCGGATGCTGCTGCCCGAACTGGCCGACTACCCGGCACATCTCCACATCGACCTGCTGCCCAGCCACCAGCGCGCGGGCTACGGACGGGAGTTGATGCAGGCGCTGTTCAGCGCGCTGGTGGGGAAGGGCGTGCCCCGGGTCCACCTCGGCATGGTCACCGCCAACACCCCGGCCCGCGCCTTCTACGACCGCCTCGGCTTCCACGTCATCCCGGTGCCCGACCCCGGCCCGCTCACCTACCTGGGCCGGGCGACCGTGTAGGCCGGCGCGGTTGGGGCGCGCCCGGCTGGGTACACGGTGCCGTTGGCGGGAGCGGGCGCGAAGGCGGGGGTGTGGACATGGAGTACCGACAGGACGGCTGGAAGCCGGATCCGGGCGGATGGCGCAGCACGGCGGAGGCGTTCCCCGGGCCGTTCGCGGTGGTGGCCGAGCCGGGGTTCACGGCCGAGTCGGCGTTCGTCGTCGAGGCCGGGGTGGAGAGTTCGGACCACGAGCCCTGGGCCATCACCCTGCGCTACGCCGACGCCGCGAAGCGGCGGCTCTACGCGGTGCGGACGGTCCGCTCGCCGGACGGGATGGCGTCGCGCGTCCGGGACGTGGAGGAACTGCCGTCCCACCTGGCCCAGTTCGACTGGGTGGGCGGCAGCGATCGGGCGCCGACCGAGGCGGAACTGGACGCGTGGATGGACGCGGTCGCGGCGCTCGAACGCCGGGCTGCGCGGCTGACGCCCACTCAGGTGTCGCTGCTCGTGGACGGCGTGCCCGTACCGGGCCGTCGCCTCGCCCTGGACGGCCTGGCCGGCGTCGAACTGCCCGACTGGCACGGCCAGCAGGTGTTCGTCGTCGGCCAGGAGACCGCCCTGGACGGGATAGCCCTGCGCACCGGCTCGGTGGCGGAGGACCTGCGGGTGACCTTCCCGCGGAACTGAGTGCCCGGTCAGGCCAGGTGCTTGCCGAGGAAGGCGAGCACCCGGGGATAGGCGTCCAGCCGGTTCTTCCGCTTGGCCAGGCCGTGGCCCTCGTCGGGGTAGACCAGCAGCTCGCAGGGGACGCCGTTGGCGGAGACGGCCGCGGCGACCTGCTCGGCCTCGGACAGCGGGACGCGCGGGTCGTTGCGGCCGTGGATGACGAACAGCGGTGCGCGGATCGCGTCCACCCGGGTCAGCGGGGATGCCTCGACCAGGGAGTCCCGGTCGTGCTCCAGGGTGCCGTACTCCCGCTCGCGGACCGCCCGCCGGTAGGCGGACGTGTTCTCCAGGAAGGTCACCAGCGAGGAGAGCCCGACGACGTCCACCCCGGCCGCCCACAGGTCCGGTTGGAAGGCGAGGCCCGCCAGGACCATGTACCCGCCGTAGGAGCCCCCGTACAGTGCCGCCCGTTCCGGGTCGACGCCGATCGAGGGCAGCCAGGCATGGAGGGCCGCCAGGTCGGCGACGGAGTCGAGCCGAAGGCGCTTGTCGTCCAGCGAGTACCAGCGCTTGCCGTAGCCGCGCGAGCCGCGGACGTTGGGCACGACCACGGTGTGCCCCGCCGCGGCGAATGCCTGCACCAGGACGTTGAAGCCGCGCACGGCCTGGCCCTCCGGGCCGCCGTGGACCACCAGCACCGCGCTCGCCGCGAGGGCGGGGTCGGCCGGGGCGGGGCTGCGGTAGACGAAGCAGGGGATCTGCTCCCCGTCCGGCGTCGGCACCCGGTGGGCCACGGGCCGGGCGACAGGCGCATCGGCCGACGCACCGCCGGAGGAGGCGACGACGGTGACCGTGCCCTCGGCAGCGTCCACCCGCAGCACGTCGCCCGGGTGGGCGGCGTCGGCGTAGGAGAGGACGACGTAGCGGGAGTCCGCCGACCAGGCCGGCTTCGGCTGCGGGTGGAAGGCGGCCCAGCCGTCCTGGTGGGCGTCACCGGGCAGGACGAGGGCGTGGTGCAGGGCTCCTGACGCGGCGTCATGCAGGCTGAGCCGGGCCTGGCCGTCGTCGTTGGCCATGACCAGCAGCAGGCGGCCGTCCGGGGAGGGCCAGCCGACCAGGTCCCGCGTGTCGTCGGTGAGCAGCCACGACCAGGCTTCCGTGTCCGGTTTGAAACGGGCGAGGCCGGTGAACTCGCGGCCCCGGCAGGTGGTGACGAGGAGGGCCGCGCCGTCCGGGCCGAGCCAGGCCGGGGAGTGGTACTGGGCGGGCTCGTCGGGATCGGTGACGAGCCGGGGCTCGCCGCCGTCCACGACGAGGTAGAGCTCGTCCGTCATGGCCAGTCGATGGGACGCGGCGATGGTGACCGCCCGGCGCCCGTCCGGCGCGAGGGCGAACTCCTCGACCGTGCCTCCGGCGCCGTGGACCACCGTCTCCGCACCGGTTGCGAGGTCCCGCGCGACGATGTCGAAGTCCACGCCGTTGCGGCGGTTGGTGCGGTAGACGATCCGCCCGGGCGCGACGTCGACCAGCCCGTGGATGAACCGGGGGTCGTGCACCAGCGGCTCCAACTCCCGACTCTCGCCGTCGAGTCGGAGCAGGGACAGCTGAGCGCGCTCATTCCCGCTGTCGTCGTGCTGGACGACGACGGCCCGCTCGCCCGCCAGGTAGCGACCGCTGCACCTGCTCGGCAGCGCGGTCAGCGGGGTGGCCCCGCCGTCCGGCGCTATCTCCACCAGCTGCATCGAACCCGACTCGTCCGAGCCGGCCAGCACCCTCCCCTCCCCGTCCACGTCGAAGGCCACCCAGGCGGGCAGCCGCAGGAGCTTGTCGATGACCGGATTCCCACTCCCCATAGCCATGTTCGGACCCTAACGACTCCCCCTGACAGCGGACCAGACCCGAGGCCGTATCCTCTCCGCCCGTGCCTTCACCACTGCCGACGTCCCTGCTGCTCAGCGCCCTGACGGCAGCCGTGCTGACGGGCTGCGCCGCTTCCGCCCGCTCCGCCGCGCCCGCGTCCCCGTCCGCGTCCCCGTCCGCCGCCGTCTGCACGGGGGCGCGCTACCACTTCGGCAGGCCGGCGACGGCACGGACCCTGCTCTCCGTCTCGTCCGCCCACGCGCTCGCCGCCGGACAGCCGATGACCGACGACGAACGGCGGGTGCGGTTCGTCCACGCCACCGCCGTCTCCACCGCGGGCGAGGCCGACGCCGCGACCGCCTACCGCGCCTACGCGGTGCGGGCCGCGGCAGCGGGCACCTGGCTCGGCGGCTACAACCAGTACCTGCCGGTGCGCCCGGCCGGCACCATGACCCCGACCGTCGCCGGCCGCTACCTGCTGGCCTCCGTGGCCAGTGTGGACACCGTCACCTTCACCCGCAGCTGCATTCACGGCTCCCCTGCCACCGGCACCGTCACCGCCTGGCACGCCGACCCGGACGGCAACGTGCTCCGCTGCGGCTACACCCACGGCCTGACCCCTCCCCTGCTCGAGGCCGAGCACCTCGCCTGCGGCGAGGACGACGTGTGACGGACCGTCAGGCGTCCACCGCCTGTGCGCTCATCCGGGCGGAGTGGTCGAGCCAGGCCACGGTCCGGCCGACGACGCGCTGCAGTTCGTCGGCGGGGGAGCGCTGGAGCAGCCGCACGGCGATCTGCTCCAGGCCGAACACGCGGTACCAGGAGATGGCCCGGGCGAAGGTCTCCGGAATCGTGGCGGCACGAAGGGCGGCCCACCCGAACCAGGCCAGGCAGGCGGCGTCCAGGGCCTGGTCGAACGGCTGCGCGAAGTCCCAGTCGAGGACGCCGGCCAAGGAGCCGTCCGGATGCCAGTGCAGGTTCGCGCCCGCCAGATCGCCGTGGACCAGTGAGGGCGGGACCGGAGGCAGGTCCAGTACCGCCTCGATCCGGGCCCGCGCCTCCGCCTGCCGTTCGCGCGGGAGAAGCGGGACGACGCCGTCCAGCATGAGCGTGGGCCACTGCGCGCCTCCGGCGAAGGCGTGCGGTTCCGCCAGCACGTCCGCCAGGTCTCGGACGTCCACCTCGGCGAGGGCGCGCAGCACCCCGGCCAGCCGGTCGGGGTCGCCCGAGCCCTTGGCCGCGGGGGCACCGGGCAGTCGGCTGAGCGCGACGCCGGTCAGCCCGTCGACCACGGCCACCTCTCCGAGCGGCTCAGGCACCGCGAAGGGCAGTCCGGCCCGGGCGAGCCGACGCAACAGCTCGGTGCGGCGCGGCAGTTCGGCGGCGGCCTGCGCGGTGCGGGCGATGCGCACCACGGCGCGGTCGGGGAGGAGCACGACCCGGTGGAACTGGCCGCCCTCCTCGACCCGGGCACGGGAGAGATCGGTGCCGGGGAGCAGCGTTTCGACCAGGGCACGAACGGAGTTGTCCACAGCTGGGGATTATTGCGGGGCGGTTGTCGGGGGGCGTGGCTAGGGTCGGGGCCATGAGCAAGGAGAAGGCCGAGAGCTGGATCGAGTTGCTGCCGGAGACGCGGCGGGCACTGCTGCGCCGGATCGCGGTGGCGCAGGCGGAGGGGCGGGTGCCGGGCCTGGTGGCCGGCGTGCTGCGGGAGGGGGAGCTGGTGTGGCAGGGCGCGCGGAGCTGCGTGCCGGGCCACGAGCCGGACGCGGACGTGCAGTTCCGGATCGGGTCGATCACCAAGACCTTCGTCGCCGTTCTGGTGCTGCGGCTGCGGGACGAGGGGCTGCTCACGCTCGCGGACCCGGTCGGGTCCCATCTGCCCGGGCTGCCGGAGGAGGTCGCGGGGGTGTCGGTGGCCCAGCTGCTCTGCCACAGCTCCGGGCTGAGCAACGAGCCGAGCGGCCCGTGGTGGGAGCGGACCGAGGGCGCGCTCCGGCCCGAGCTGGCGGACCTGTGGCGGGACGGGTCAGCGGAGCGGCATCCCGCAGGGCGGGTGTTCCACTACTCCAACCTCGGCTACGGCCTGCTGGGCGCACTGGTCGAGCGGCTGCGCGACGGCGAGCACTGGTTCGCGGTGCTGCGCCGCGAGGTGCTGGAGCCGCTGGGCATGGCCCGGACGACGCTGCTGGCCGAGGCCCCGCACGCGGGCGGCTGGGCGGTGCACCCGTGGGCGGACGTGCTGCTGCCCGAGCCGTCCGGCAACGACACGGGGCGGATGGCCCCCGCCGGACAGCTGTGGTCCACGCTCGCCGATCTCGCCCGCTGGGCGCGGTTCCTGACGGATGGTGACGAGAAGGTCCTCTCCCGGGCGACCCTCGCCGAGATGCGGGTCCACCACTCCGGGACGGGCGCCGCCGACTGGGACAGCTACGGCCTCGGCCTGCAGCGGGCGCGCACCCCCGCGGGGGTGGAGCTGGTCGGACACACGGGCTCGATGCCGGGCTTCCTGGCCGCGCTGTGGACGGCGCGGGCGGAGGGTCTGGCGGCGGTGGTGCTGGCCAACACCACGGCCGGGCTCCCGGGCGGCATCGGGAAGCTGGCGGCGGACCTGGTGTCCATCGTCGACGAACGCGAGCCCCGGATCCCGGAGCCGTGGCGGCCCATTCCGGAAGCCGAACTGGACCGGGAGCTGCTGGAGTTGACCGGACCCTGGTTCTGGGGGCCGACGGGATACACGCTGCGGCTGCGCCCCGGCCGGGTGCTGGAGCTCGTGCCGATGAGCAACACGGCCACCCGCGAGGCCCGGCTGCTGCCGAACCCGGACGGCCGCACCTGGCGCGTCGAGGCGGACAGCTACTGGCACGGCGAGACGCTGCGCGTGGTGCGCACGGAGGCCGGGGTTCATCTGGACCTCGGCACCTTCGTGCTGACCCGGGAGCCCTACCCCGCCGTCGGTCCCACCCCCGGCGGCGTGGATCCCGAAGGCTGGCGCGGGCTCTGACGATCAGTCGGCCCGTCCGGTCGCGGCCACCGTCACGCCGAGGCCGATCATCGCCAGGCCGCCTGCGCCGCCCACGGCGCGCAGGCGGCGCGGTGAGCGCGCGAACCAGCCGCGTGCCGCCGAGGAGGCCAAGCCCCAGGCGGAGTCGCAGCAGAGCGCGATGCCGTTGAACAGGGCGCCCAGGAGCAGCAGTTGCAGCGGAACGTGGCCGGCCTCCCGGTCCACGAACTGCGGCAGCACCGCCGCGAAGAAGACCATCGTCTTGGGGTTGGTCACGCCGACGACGAAGCCCTCGGCCAGCGTGCGCAGATCGCCGCGCGCCGGGGGCGCGGCCGCGCCGAACGCCTGCTGCAGCGAGCGGCGGTGCCGGAACGCCTTGACGCCGAGGTACACGAGGTAGGCGGCGCCGGCGAGCTTCAGCGTGAGGAAGGCCACGGCGGAGCGCTCCACCACCGGCCCCAGCCCCACGGCGACCGCCCCGGCCAGGACGCAGGCGCCGGAGGTGTTGCCGAGGACGCTGAGCAGCGCGGTGCGCCGCCCGTGGGCGAGGGCCCGGCCGAGCACGAAGAGCACGCTGGGCCCGGGGATCAGGATGATCACGGTGGCCATGGCCACGAACGCGAGAAGACGGTCCATCGGGGGCATGCCTGATGCTAGGCACGCCCCCGATCCCAGCTCCAGCGGTTTACCGCCCGGTCGGCGCGAGTCGGCGTCGGGACGGGGGCAGGCTAGTCGTATGGGGTGGCTCGCCTCGCCCGACGACTGGCTGGCCCGGCTGCTGGTGCAGCGCGGGGTGGCCGCCGTGTACCTGGTGGGCTTCCTCGCCGCCGCCCGCCAGGGCCGGGCGCTGCTGGGGACGCACGGGCTGACGCCGATCCCGGAGTTCACCCGCTTCGTGCGCTGGCAGCGCGCCCCCAGCCTCTTCTTCCTGCACTGGTCGGACCGCTTCTTCCAGGCCGTGGCCTGGTCCGGCGCCGTCGTCTCCGCCGCGCTGATGGCCGGGGCGGCGGACGCCGTGCCGCTGGCGGCAACCGTCCCGCTGTGGCTGCTGCCGTGGGCGCTCTACCTGTCCATCGTCAACGTCGGTCAGACCTGGTACGGCTTCGGCTGGGAGTCGCTGCTGCTGGAGGCCGGGTTCCTCACCGCGTTCCTCGGCAACGGGGACACCGGGCCGCCGATCCTGGTCCTCTACCTGCTGCGCTGGCTCCTGTTCCGGGTGGAGTTCGGCGCCGGGCTGATCAAGATGCGCGGCGACAGCTGCTGGCGCGACCTGACCTGCCTGCGCTACCACCACGAGACACAGCCCATGCCCGGCCCGCTCAGCTGGTGGTTCCACCGGCTGCCGGATCCGCTGCACCGGGTCGAGACGGCGGCCAACCACGTGACCCAACTCCTGGTCCCCCCGCTGCTGTTCTTCCCGCAGCCGGTGGCCACGGCAGCGGCGGCCGCCGTGATCGTCACCCAGCTCTGGCTGGTGCTCTCCGGCAACTTCGCCTGGCTCAACTGGCTGACCATCGTGCTCGCCTGCGCGGCGCTGCGTTTCGGCGGGCCCCGCCACTACCCGGCGGCGCCGCTCTGGTTCGAGGTGCTGACGCTCGTCCTCACCGCCGTGGTCGCCGTGCTCAGCTGGTGGCCGGCGCGGAACCTGCTGTCGCACCGTCAGGCGATGAACCGCTCCTTCAACCCGTTGCACCTGGTCAACACCTACGGCGCCTTCGGCAGCATCAGCCGGCTCCGGCACGAGGTGGTGCTCCAGGGCACCACGGCGGAGCGGGTGACCCCGGAGACGGAGTGGCGGGAGTACGGCTTCCCCGGCAAGCCGGGTGACCCGCTGCGGCGGCCGCGCCAGTTCGCGCCCTACCACCTGCGGCTGGACTGGCTGCTCTGGTTCGCCGCGCTGAACCGCGGCTACGCCAGGCCCTGGCTGCAGCGCTACGCGCAGAAGCTGCTGGAGGGCGACCGGGACGCGCTGCGGCTGCTGGCCCGGCGCGGCGGCAACCCCTTCCCGGACGGGCCGCCCCGCCACGTCCGGGCGCTGATCTACCGCTACCGCTTCACCGATCCGGCCACCCACCGGGCCACCGGGGCCTGGTGGGACCGCGAACTCCTCGGCATCTACCTGCCGCCGCTGTCGCGCTCCCGGTGACCGCGTGGCGGGCCGTCCCGCGCGGATCGGACTGGTATGACTGTTTTGTGACGGTTGGTCGGACGGTCGGGGAGACCGTACGCGGAGCCCTCCGCCTGCTGGGCGAACTGCTGGTGGCGGCGGGGCTGATGCTGGGCCTCTTCGCGGCCTGGCTCCACTGGGGCACCAGCCCGCAGCCCACCGCGGAGCAGCGGGCGGTCAACGAGCAGATCCTCCGCGCCTGGCAGGCCCGGCCGACCCCCGCCGCTTCGGGATCCGGGTCCGACGCGGCCCGGTCCGCTCAGGTGCCCGGCGGCGCCCTCGCCCTCGTGCGCATCCCCGCCCTGGGCGGCGACTGGCAGTACCCGGTCTATCCGGGCGTCTCCGCCGGGGAGTTGGCGAAGGGCCTGGGCCACTACCCGCACACGGCCGCCCCCGGCGCCGTGGGCAACTTCGCGGTGGCCGGGCACCGTTCGTCCGACACCGGCTTCGAGCCGCTGGCCGACCTGCCCGACGACATCAGGCCGGGCGACGCCATCGTGGTGGACACCCCGGGGCAGGAGTACGTCTACACGGTCGACGCCACCGAGCGGACCCGCCCTGGCGACGTCGCCGTCCTCGACCCGGACCAGGGCCGCCGGGCCGACCCGGCGCGGCGGCTGCTGACGGTGACCACCTGTACCCCGCGCTACGGGTCCTCCGGCCGCTTCGTCGTCTTCGCCCACCTCAGGTCCTCCTCGGCACGGAAGGCGGGCGCGTGATCACCTCCTGGCTCTACCGGACGCTCCCCGGCCCTGCGTGGCTGCGCCTGGCCGTCCTGCTCACCGCGGCGGCGCTGCTGGCCTGGGTGCTGTGGGAGTGGGGGTTCGCCTGGGCCATGCGCGAGTGGGGCGCGCCGCTGGAGGGCGACCCGGTCATCGGCGGCTGAGCAACCGTCAGGGACCCTAACTGGTAAGACTCTTGACAGTTCCAGTGGTCCATACCAATCATTGACGGCGTTCGCTCACCGATCCCACTCCACCCCCACGACAGGAGTGCTCATGCGATCGTTCCTTCGGCATGCCCTGACCGCGCTCGCGGTCGGCGCGGGCGTGCTCACGGCCGGCGCGCCGGCCGCGCACGCCGCCAACACCCCCCTGCCCGCCCATGTGTTCGCGCCCTACTTCGAGGCCTGGAACGGCCAGAGCGCGGCCACCCTGTCCAGCCAGTCCGGCGCCAAGCACCTGACCCTGGCCTTCATCCAGGCCGCCACCAAGGGCTCGTGCACCGCTTACTGGAACGGCGACAGCAGCACGCCGCTCACCTCGGCGAACTTCGGCAGCGACATCTCCGCGCTGCAGGCCGCCGGCGGCGACGCCATCCCGTCCTTCGGCGGCTACACCGCCGACAACACCGGCACCGAGATCGCGGACAGCTGCACGAACGTCAACTCCATCGCGGCGGCGTACGAGAGCGTCGTCACCAGCTACGGCGTCACCCGGATCGACCTCGACACCGAGGACAACTCGCTGACCAACAGCGCCGGCATCGACCGCCGCAACAAGGCCATCGCCCAGGTGGAGTCCTGGGCCGCGGCCAACGGGAAGACGGTCCAGTTCTCCTACACGCTGCCGACCACCACCTCGGGCCTGGCCTCCTCCGGCCTGGCGGTGCTGCAGAACGCGGTCGCCAACAACGCCCGGGTCGACGTCGTCAACCTGATGACCTTCGACTACTACGACGGCGCCACCCACCACATGGCCACCGACGCGGAGAACGCGGCGACCGGCCTCTACAACCAGCTGCACACGCTCTACCCGTCCAAGACCGCCGCGCAGCTCTGGGGCATGATCGGGATCACCCTGATGCCCGGCATCGACGACTACGGCGCGGCGGAGACCACCACCGTGGCCGACGCCCAGGCCGTGGAGAGCTGGGCCGCCGGCAAGGGCCTGGCCGAGCTGTCCTTCTGGGCCCTGCAGCGCGACAACGGCGGCTGCCCCGGGACGGCGGGCTCCGACTCCTGCTCCGGCATCAGCCAGGGCACCTGGGACTTCAGCCACGCCTTGGAGCCCTTCACGACCGGCGGCAGCGGCACCCCGAGCAACGACTTCTCGCTCGGCCTCAGCCCCGCGTCCGCGTCCGTCGCCCAGGGCGGCAGCGCCACGGCGACCGTCTCCACGGCCGTCACCTCGGGCAGCGCGCAGTCCGTCGCCCTCAGCGCGAGCGGCGCGCCGAGCGGGGTCACCCTCTCCTTCAGCCCCGCGTCGGTGACGGCAGGCGGCTCCGCCACGCTGACCGCGACCGCCTCCTCGAGCGCGGCGGCGGGCAGCTACCCGATCACGGTCACCGGCACGGCGGCCTCCGGCAGCCACAGCGCGACCTACACGCTCACCGTCACCGGGACGGGCGGCGGCGGCTCCTCGTCGCTGGCCAACGGCGGCCTGGAGTCCGGCAGCCTGAGCCCGTGGACCTGCCAGTCCGGCGGAGGGGTCGTCAGTTCGCCCGTGCACAGCGGGAGTTACGCCCTGAAGGCCGCGCCGACATCCGCCCAGACCGGGGAGTGCGACCAGACGCTGACGCTGCAGCCCAACCACAGCTACACCCTGACCGGGTGGGTCCAGGGCCAGTACGCCTACATCGGCGTCAGCGGCGGCGCGACGGCCTCGACCTGGGCCTCCGGCACGGCCTGGACCAAGCTGACGGTCCCCTTCACCACCGGCGCCAACGGCACCGTCACCGTCTACCTCCACGGCTGGTACGCCCAGGGCGACGTCTACGGCGACGACTTCACCGTGAGCTAGCCCCACCCCGTCAGGGGCGCGAGGATCCCCCACCCTTCGGGCGGGAGGTGCCCCCAGCGCGAGCAACCACCACCCAGGGAGGTTCGACCCCGTGTGCGGGACGGACCTCCCTGGGTGGTGTGTACTCGCGCGGTTTCTCCCGCCCCTGACGGGGCCCTCGCCCCTTACCGGGCCAGCACGGGCACCTGAAGGCGGATCATTCCCGCGATGCCGAACTGCAGCATCACCGGCACGTCCTCGCCCGCCTTCAGCGTCGCCGTCGTGGGCAGCGTCGCCGACGGGGCGTTCGCCGTGCCGAAGGCGACCTTCGCCGCGGGGGCGATGCGGACCCCCGCAGGGGACAGGCCGGTGTCGGCGGTGGCTCCGCCGTGCAGCGTGGCCTGCGTTCCGTCGACGCTCGCCAGAGCGAGATGCTCGGTCACCGGTCCCTCGTTGTCGACCGTGAGGTCGAGCCGCGGCCCGGAGGGGCCCAGCCGGACGGCCACCTGGGTCAGCCGCAGATCGACGTTCCGGCCCCGGACCGACAGGTCCGTGCCGTCCGCGCTGGTCCGGACGGAGGACGTGACCGCGCCGGGCGCCGCGCGCTCGACGCTGTTGCCGGCGCAGCCTGCCACGACGGAGAGCGTGGCCAGGACCAGGGCGGGGAGCAGTACACGGCGCATGCCGTCCATTATCCGGGCGACCCCGTCCGCTCCTCTGGGAGGGTGACCTTTGGGGGTGTCGGCCCTCCGAACGGCGCAGCATCGCTGAGAGTGGTGGGGCGATTGCGGTCAGTATCGAGCTGACCGATCCGCTTCAAGCAAGGAGCAAGCATGCGGAAGATCCAGCGGTTCGCAGCCGTTCTGGCCCTGGCCGGCGGCCTGGCCGTCACCGGTGCCGGGGTCGCCTCGGCCGACGCCACCGCCACCGGTGTCGCGGCCAACTCCCCCGGTGTGCTGTCCGGCAACCTGATCCAGGTTCCGATCCACATCCCGGTGAACGTCTGCGGTAACTCGATCAACGTGATCGGCCTGCTGAACCCCGCCTTCGGCAACACCTGCATCAACAAGTGACACATCGTCAAGACGCGACAGAGGCTGGTCGCCGCGGTACCGCGGCGACCAGCCT
>NZ_JBHSQJ010000041.1:0-879 GCF_042658505.1 Streptacidiphilus monticola
CCCCCAAGCGCCGCACCACCCGCACCGCCAAGGCCACGACCGCCACCGCCGAGGCGGCGGACGCTCAGGGCGAGGCGGAGGCGACGCCCAAGCGCCGCGCCCGGAAGGTGGCGGAGGCCGAACCCGTCGAGACCGAGGTCCCAGCGGAGAAGCCGACGCGGCGTCGCCGCACGGCGAAGGCCACGGAAACCAGCGACGCTGCGCCCGAGTTGACGCAGACTCAGGCCCCCGAGGCCGACAGCACCGCCGTCACCGAGGAGGCCGCGCCCAAGCGCCGCACCCGCGCCCGCAAGGCGGCCGAGCCCACGCCCACCGAGGCCGTGGCCCCGGCCGTGGCCGTGGCTGCTGAGGACGCCGAGGAGGCCGCGCCCAAGCGCCGCACCCGCGCCCGCAAGGCGGCCGAGCCCACGCCCACCGAGGCCGTGGCCCCGGCCGTGGCCGTGGCTGCTGAGGACGCCGAGGAGGCCGCGCCCAAGCGCCGCACCCGCGCCCGCAAGGCAGCCGAAACCGCCCCCGCGGCGGCAGCGGAGCCCCAGGAGACCCCCAAGCGCCGCACCACCCGCACCGCCAAGGCCACGACCGCCACCGCCGAGGCGGCGGACGCTCAGGCCGAGGCGGACGCTCAGGCCGAGGCGGAGGAGACCCCCAAGCGCCGCACCACCCGCACCGCCAAGGCCGCAACCGCCACCCCCGAGGTGGCGGAGACGACCCAGGCCGCTCCCGCCGAGCCGGAGGCCGCCGCGGCCCCCGCGTCGGCCGCGGTCAAGCCGCGCGTCCGGCGGCGGGCCACAGCCGGGGTGACCGACCCGTCGGCCAAGCCGGCCGCCGCTCCCGCACCGGTCGAGTCGCCGCAGGAGCCGGCCGCGCCCGCCGGACCGG